>JAFZHY010000009.1 GCA_017554615.1 Clostridia bacterium | reverse complement strand
TTAGCAACACGGTTTAAGCTTACAACTCTTTCTTTTATGTCTAATACTGTAGAATCTACTTTATCTAAACTCACTTGGGTTTTACCTCCTTATTAGAATTTAAGACCGCCCTCACGAGCGCCGTCTGCTAATGCAGCAACTCTTCCGTGATATAAATATCCGCCTCTGTCGAATACAACAGTTTCGATATTCATTTCAAGCGCTTTCTTAGCTATTAATTTTCCTACTTCTGTAGCTGCTTCGATATTACCACCGTTTTTAACTTCAATCTCTTTTGAAAGTGTTGAAGCAGAAACAAGTGTAACACCCTTAGTGTCGTCAATAATCTGAGCATATATGTTATTTAGACTTTTAAAAACATTCAGTCTTGGAGTTTCAGAAGTACCTGAAATCTTAGCTCTGATTGCTTTATGTCTTCTAACTCTTGCAACATTACTGTCTGCTTTTTTGATCATAACTAATTCGCTCCTTTCTTAAGGCTTAGTGATTACTTACCTGTTTTACCTTCTTTTCTCTTAATAACTTCATCAGAATATTTAATACCTTTACCTTTATATGGTTCAGGAGGTCTTTTTTCTCTGATGTTAGCAGCGAACTGACCAACTTTCTGTTTGTCAATACCGGTAATTATTATTTTGTTAGGGTTAGGAACATCGATGGAAATACCGTCAATTTCGTTAACCTCTACCTGATGAGAATAACCAAGGTTTAAAACAAGAGTTTTACCCTGTTTTGCCGCTCTGTAACCAACACCGTTGATATCAAGTTCTTTTGTAAAGCCCTGAGTTACACCAATAATCATATTGTTAAGTAATGCTCTGGTTAAACCGTGAAGTGCTCTAACTTCTTTGATGTCATTAGGTCTGGTAAATGTGATAACATTATC
The DNA here is from genome assembly GCA_017554615.1 of Clostridia bacterium. NCBI lineage: Bacteria > Bacillati > Bacillota > Clostridia > Clostridia bacterium. Next base: position 2,100 of record JAFZHY010000009.1, on the reverse strand, counting down.
GTTTATTTCGATTTTAATCTGACTGTTAAATGACTGCTCAAGAGTTCCTTTTGGACCTTTAACGGTAACAAAGTTATCGTTAGAAATTTTAACTTCTACACCCTGAGGAAGCTCTATAGGCATTTTTCCTATTCTTGACATATTTTCGTCCTCCTCCTTTTATTACCAGATGTATGCTAAAACTTCGCCACCAACATTTTCTTTTCTGGCTTTCTTGTCGGTCATAACACCTTTTGATGTTGAGATAATAGCGATACCTAAACCTTTAAGAACTCTTGGAAGTTCTTCTTTGTTAGCATAGATTCTAAGACCAGGCTTAGAAATTCTTTTGATTCCGCTAATAACTCTCTGTTTGTTTTCAGCGTATTTAAGAGAAACTCTTATGATACCCTGTTTTCCGTCATCAATAATCTGATAATTCTTTATATATCCTTCTTCAAGTAATATTTCTGCTATTGATTTCTTTAAATTAGACGCCGGAATGTCAACTGAAAGATGTCTTGCTGAGTTAGCATTTCTGATTCTTGTTAACATATCAGCGATTGGATCTGTGATTTGCATTCGTCATGCCTCCTTCCGTTTAAATAAGATGCAAAAACCATCTTATCTCTTACGCAACATATTTTTTACCAACTTGCTTTTTTAACACCAGGAATTTGTCCTTTATATGCTAGTTCTCTGAAACAAATTCTGCAGATGCCGAATTTTCTAAGATATGCATGCGGTCTTCCGCAAATTTTACATCTATTATAAAATCTTGTTGAAAACTTAGGTGTTCTTTGTTGTTTTAAAATCATCGCTTTTTTAGCCACTTTAAGAACCTCCCTTCAGGTTAGTTTTTAGCAAATGGAGCGCCCATAAGAGTAAGTAACTCTTTTGCTTCTTCATCTGTCTTTGCGGTAGTAACAAAATTAATGTCCATACCTCTTAACTTTTCAATTTTATCGTATTCGATTTCAGGGAATATAAGCTGTTCCTTAAGACCCATAGAGTAGTTACCTCTACCGTCGAAGGAGTTAGGATTGATTCCTCTGAAGTCTCTAACTCTTGGTAATGCGATGTTGAATAATCTGTCAAGGAATTCGTACATTCTCTTTCCTCTTAAGGTTACCTTACATCCAAGCTTCATACCTTCTCTAACCTTAAAGTTTGAAACTGATTTCTTAGCTGTTGTTACGATTGGCTGCTGACCTGTGATGATAGCAAGCTCCGCAATAGCAGCATCTAAAAGTTTGGAATTGTCCTTAGAATCGCCGGCGCCGATATTGATAGTAATCTTATCAAGCTTTGGAATTTCCATAACGTTTTTATATCCGAACTTTTCTTTAAGTGCTTTAGCAACTTCATTCTTGTAGAATTCTTCTAATCTTGCCATTTTAAATCCTCCTTCCCAAACTTTTAGTTATCGATAACTTCGTTACACTTTTTGCAGTATCTTACTTTTGAACCGTCTTCAAGAATCTTCTTACCAACTCTTGCAGCCTTACCGCACTTATCGCATACAAACATAACCTTTGCTGCGTAGATAGGAGCTTCATTCTTCAGAATACCGCCTACATCGCCCTGCTTTCTAGCCTTTGTGTGCTTAGTAGCAATGTTGATGCCTTCTACTATAATTTTACCTGTTTTTGGCATTACTTCAAGAACCTTACCGGTCTTGTTCTTATCCTTACCGGATATTACCTTAACAGTTTCACCTTTTTTAACGTGAATCTTTTTAATCATCTCTCAAATACCCCCATTACAGTACTTCAGGTGCAAGAGAAAGAATCTTCATATATTCTTTATCACGAAGCTCTCTTGCAACAGGGCCGAAAATACGTGTTCCTTTTGGGTTCTTGTCGTCCTTAATAATAACTGCCGCATTTTCGTCGAATTTTATATATGAGCCGTCAGCTCTGCCAACGCCCTTTTTAGATCTTACGATAACAGCCTTAACAACTTCGCTTTTTTTCACAACTCCGCCGGGTGTTGCTTTCTTAACAGTAGCAATGATTACATCGCCAACGTTAGCATATTTTCTCTTGGAACCACCCATAACTCTGATGCAAAGAAGCTCTTTAGCGCCGGTGTTATCAGCAACCTTTAATCTTGTTTCTT
>JAFZHY010000008.1 GCA_017554615.1 Clostridia bacterium | reverse complement strand
TCTTCGACCTTAAACGCAGAAAAATTTTCAAGATTTTTAATGCGAAGGACGAAGTCAGGCTGACGCCTTACGAGGACGACAAATTAAAAAGATTGGAATTTAACAAGTTTAAGGCATATTGTGTTCAAGTACTACTGCACTGAACTTAGCCAAAGCTCTGCTTTGGGTTACCCTCTTTCTGTATAAGATACAGTAAGTGGCTAAGTATTACTACACTAATCGTTAAGAACTTTTAAAAGTATTGTAACACCTCTGTAACATTCATATTGTATAATGTTAGTACAAAATGCAGATTGGAGGCGTAGTGCATGAAAAAGAAAATAATATCTTTAGTTCTTTTAATACTTGTATTTTCTTGTATTAGTGCTTTCGCAGCGCCTGATTTAATTCTGCCTGCCGATGCAGTAAGTTCTGCTTCCGGTATACTTACCGTTACAAATCCGTCCACAGCGAGTATTTCATCTTATGATAAATCTCACAACATTTCAGGATATGCGGCTAACGGTGCAGAAATTTCAATCTACTCACTAAGTAACGGTGTTTATACACTTCTACATAAAGACGGTGTGCCTGTTTCATTTGTGTCAGGTGCTTCCGGAATGTTTATAAGCCCTATTAAACTTCAGTACGGAAGGAACGACCTTTTAATCCGTGCGCAAATAGGCTCAAATGTTCAGTATGCTGCGAAAACAATTACAGTATTAAGTCCAAACCTATTAAATTTATTTAAAGGATTTAAATTATTCTAATGAAATTAAAAGAAACTTTTAAAACTATTATCCTGACAGGGTTGGTTATATCAGCCCTTGTTTTGTCGTCAAGAATATGGTTATCGGAAGAATTATGGCCGGATGGTTATAATTCTTTTTTGTCTAAACTTTTTTCTGCTTTTAACAAGAGTCAGACAGAATCTTTAGATTTATCCCAGATATATTATCCTAAGCAGATTCTTGTTTCTAAAAATAACAGTTCGGTTATAATTTCAACTACTCACAATCAGTATAAAGCACTTAACGATATATTAAAAGGGCATATTAAATCTGCAATATGCAGTACATCTTTAAGCGAAACGGATGACGAAGAATATAAACTTTTCTGTAAACAAAAAGATTCAGTTTTTATAGGTCTTTATAATTTCATATCCTTTGAAATGCTTGCAGATTATTACGGAGCATCAGTTTCGGACGAAATAACTGAACTTAACCATGTTAAAAACATTCTTATCTGCCCTGCCTTAGATAACAGCGGCTTTACTTTATATGCAAAAAATTCCGACAGTAAAAAGGTATTAAAAATAAATGTTTCAGAGGATGTATCAGCACTTTCTGATATGATGACTAAATTAATGAGAGAGGTTGTGGAGGGCACAGTTTCGGCTTCTTTTGCATTTGAAAATAATTTTGATGTAAAAAACGAAAATGAAAAAGAGAAAATTCTTCTCGACTCTTATATGCTTATTAACTTAAACGAACTTTCAACTCCTGATATTAAACCGGTTAACCTTATGAATCCTGAAATTTTTTCAAACAATTCATATGAGAAAATCGCAAGATATTTTGGTGTTAACACTACTACTGCCCGTCGTTTTACCGATACTTCAGGGTCGGTTAACTTAATTGAAAATTTTGGAACACTTAAATTCCATAGCGACGGTTTACTTGAATATACAGCAATAGATGAGGGAATTTTTGTTGCATCTGATGTTTCATCAGAATATGATGCAGTTAAACTTGCAGGAGAGTTTACCGAGGGGGTAAACAGTTTGTTCACACTGCCTGAAGATAACTCTTATGTTTTTTCAGGAGTGTCATGGGATTTGGAAAGCACATATACGGTTAACTTTGATTTACTGTATATGGGAGTTCCTTTAGTTTTTGAGAGGGACATTTCAAAAACTGAAACACTCACTCATCCTATCGAAGTTAAGATTAAAGACGGAAAAATAATATCCTACCGTCAGTTATTCTGCGGTTTTAGGGAAAATAATACCGAACTTAATGTTCCTAATATGATTTCTGTTTTAGATAAATTCTATACAGTTTATGATGTTAAAAATAACCCTGATGATATTATAGTGGATATATACAGCGTTTATAATTTTGATGTTAAACAAAATGTGGTAAACCCTGAAAGCGCAGTCCTTTTAACAAACGGAAAGGTTGTGATGATTAAGTGAATTTTGCCCGTGCCAAAACAATTTTAATTTTTATCTTTCTTTTTGTAAACATATTCTTAATCGTTGTTTATAATCTTTTTTTCCAGAAAGTTAACACTGTTGATATTGATGTGGCAATAGATATTCTTAAGAATAATAATATTACGGTGGAAAAATCCTTGGTTAAACATTTTGAATCTTCTATGCAGGGTGCAGAAGTATATAATGTCTCAACTAATAAGGAAAAAACTGCTACTATGTTCTTAGGCGAAAATTACACTTCTCCAAGAGAAAATTACTATACTAAAGAGGGAGAAAGCCTCCTTATAAGCGACACATCTGTTGATTATAAGGTTTTTGATGCTAAGGATAAATCATTTAATAAAATAACCCATCTTAACGCGGGAAATAAAACATTAAAAGCGCTTAACAAAAAGGGAATAGGCAAGTCTGTTTTACAGGTTTTAAATATTACCGATAACGGAGAAAAAAACTTTTTTGTTACATTTATGTATGCGTATAACGACTACCCTGTTTTTAACAGTAATCTTTATGCAACTGTTACAGATAAAGGCATTACATCTATTAAAGGTACGGTTTTATCCTTTGAAAAAATCAAGGAAAAATATAACCTTACCCCACCGTCAAATATACTTTTGGAACTTGCGTCAAACAACGAGTTAAAAAGTGAATTTCAAAGCGTTCAAATTACAGGTTTAAGATTAGGTTATTATCTTCCGTTAGGCAAAAGTGAAACTTCCACCTATGCAATTCCTTCATATGAAATAGAAGTTAATGATTGTAAAGTGTTTTATTATGACGCAAGGGAAAATATTACCCCTGATGTTGTACTGTTAGGCAGTAAAAATATATCAAAGTAAGAAAATATGTCATATAATATATGGGTGATTATATGGCAATTAAAATATTTATTGATCAGGGGCATAACCCCACAGGCCCTAATACAGGATCAACAGGTAACGGGCTTAACGAAGCCGACGTTACCTACGATGTAGGTGTAAGGCTTAAAGCTCTTCTTGATAATAATCCCAATTTTTCAGCAATGCTCTCAAGAAAAACTCCCACCGAAGTTTTAGGAAACTCCAATTCGGGAAGTTTAATAGAGCGAGTAAGAATGGCTAACACATGGGGAGCAGATATTTTTATAAGTCTTCATACAAACGCAGTTACAAACCCTGCCGCTAACGGAACAGAAATTTTTACCTACCGTTTGTCAGGCCCTGCTTATAACCTTGCAACAAGAATTTTAAACTCAATAGTTTTAAGGCTTGATATGAGAAACAGAGGGGTAAAACAGGGAAGTAATCTCTATGTGCTAAGAAGAACAAAAATGCCTGCACTGCTCATTGAATTAGGGTTTATAACCAATCCTGAAGATGCCTATAAACTTGAAAACGATCCTCAAGGCTTTGCAAATGCAATATATCAGGGCATACTTTCTTATTATGGTTTTTAAATA
>JAFZHY010000007.1 GCA_017554615.1 Clostridia bacterium | reverse complement strand
TCTTCGACCTTAAACGCAGAAAAATTTTCAAGATTTTTAATGCGAAGGACGAAGTCAGGCTGACGCCTTACGAGGACGACAAATTAAAAAGATTGGAATTTAACAAGTTTAAGGCATATTGTGTTCAAGTACTACTGCACTAAGTATACATATACGCCATATGTTTCGTCAACATCTTTTTTGTTATATATAAATTAAAAAACATCCCACTTTGTGAGATGTTTTTTTATAAATCTTCAATATTATCTGTTTCTTCTTCGCTTATAATCTGAATGGCGTCAGACGGTTTATCGTCATACACATTCATATTAAACTCATCATCCGAGGTTATTTTTTCATAATCGCATCCAAACTCTCTCATTACAAGAATTAAAACCAAAAGCGAGAAAGTGGAAATAACATTTGCAAGTACAGATAAACTGTAAATAAACGATGCACCCCTAAAGCATATAACTAAAAATATAATATTAAAAATAACAAGGAATGCTGTAAATATTACAGGATATAGGGGGGCAATATCATACACCGGCTCTCCCTTTACTCCCTTTTCAACGAGTTTAACCGTATTATAAAGGCCTGACAAATACGCCGAAAAAAGAATTACTCCCATTCCTAAAATAAGAATTATAAGAAGGATAATTGAGAATAATATTTCTCCTGAAGGAATACTTTTTGTAAGAATAAATACTGATAAAAGAAGAACTAAGGAAGAAATTCCCATATATACCATCATAAGAATTATTCCGTTTTTTATTCTTTTAAAGCCTGTTATTCTTCTTTCTTTTAACGAACGGCGTATCTTAAGAAGCCCTGAAACATTAAGTATTGACGGTAATAACAATATAAAGCACACCGCATATATAAGCAGGTTAGAACTGTTAAGTATGCTATCCATTACACCTAAGTTAACAAATTCTTCATTAAGGTCTACCTTTACAATACCACTGACAATATCAATAATTGTTTTTAATGGGCTCTCCAATAACCATGTTATAAAAGATAAAAGTAATGTAAGAGCAGTAGATGACACAAAAATACCAAATAAAGGTTTTTTAAGCATCCCGATATATCTTTTCTTTAACATTTTTAAAATTCACCTTTTTTTACTTATCTTAAGACTTTGGGCAGTCAATATCATTTAGTTTCTGTCTTAGTTCTTCTAATGAAGCATCTCTTTTTTCAATTTCTTCGCAAAAACTCTTAAGGCTTTCGGAAATTTCTTCTTTTTTAGTGTACATATCGTAAACCTTGCTTCCTAAAAGTTTAATCAGTTTTTCCTTATCAACCTCAACATTGTGAATATCATTATATATTTTAGCCTTACCTACAAGTTTCTTAGAGCCTTCTTCAATAGTTGTAACACCTTTTGAAAATTTCGCTTTTACTTTATCAAAAAATTCCATCATTTTTTATGTCTCCTTTTATTTTAATTAAATAAATTATTTCTTTGAAAATTTATCTGCATAAAGCATTTCATCAGCATATTTAAAGGCAGAAATTGCATTTTTGTTTATTATTGAATATCCATTGGAAATTCTTAAATCACTTTTATTGTCAAAAAGACGCCTTAAGTTTATTAATGAATTTATAACTTCTTGTTCAGTAGTATCTTTTGCAATAACAGCGAACTCGTCTCCGCCTATACGATAGACTGCATTCTGAGGTTGTGGGAAAATACTGTTTAAAGATCCTGCGACAAATTTTAAAACTTCATCTCCTGCAAGATGGCCTTTTGTATCATTGATTTCCTTAAAATTATCAATGTCAAAAAGCATAATTCCAACATCAAGCTCGTTATTGAACTTCTGCAAATCTTGTATATGCATATTATATGCATTTCTGTTATATACTCCTGTCAGCGCATCGGTAAACGCAAGAGTTTCAAGATCTTTTGCATCATTATTCTCTTTAATCCTATCTGAAAGTTTTCGGTTTATGTATATAAGCCTTCCATTTACTGCTAAAAGTAGTAAAATTATTACAAGCAATAAATATAAAAATTCCGTCATAAGTGCTCCTTTTAATGTATGAATCTTAAGTTATATTACTATACACCTATTTGCAAAAGTTGTCAAGCGTATAAGCGCAGTAGTTCTGCGCTAAAAACGAACTGTAATTTTAGTAAAAAGAAAAGACAACTTTCAAGTAAAAATTGTCGTTTCTTTTTAGGAAAGCCGCACCATAAGGATATTTATATTTTTAGTAAAATATCTCGCTTTGCTCGATGTGAAATAATTTACTTCGCAAATTGTGAAATAGAAAACTAAAGTTTTCTGTGAAATAAAATAAATCCTTTATCACACGCCGCAGGAGTATTTCATATTGCGAAGCAATATTTCACGCACGAAGTGTATTTCATAAATCCTGAAAGGATTTATTTCATTGAAAAAACGGCAAGGCAAAACTTGTCGTTTCTTTTTGGAGCTGGTGACAAGAATTGAACTTGCAACCTGAGGTTTACGATACCTCTGCTCTGCCTTTGAGCCACACCAGCAAATTTTAATAGGGGTAGAATTTTTCTACCCCAATTTTTAAATATTATATTCTTTTTGTTTTATTAAGTCAATAACACGGTCAACAAATTCATGGCAAAGATTTTCTTCTTTTGCTTCTGCCATAACTCTTATAACGGGTTCTGTTCCGCTTTTTCTTACTAAAATTCTTCCGTCATCGCCTAAAGTATTTTTTATCTGTGTAACTTCCTTTATAATATCTTCATCACTAAGCACTAAATCTTTATCTTTAACCTTTATATTTTTGGTTATCTGAGGGAAAACTTTAAAACCGTCGGCAAGTAAAGATGCAGGAAGTTTACTTTCGATATATGCTTCCATTATTTTAATTGCTGTTATAAGGCCATCGCCTGTTGTGGCATATTTAGAAAAAATTATATGCCCTGATTCTTCTCCGCCTAAAACATATCCGTCTTTTGCCATTGCTTCGTATACATATTTATCGCCCACATCTGTTTTAACATAGGAAATTCCCGCTTCATCAAGTGCTTTATATAAACCGAAGTTAGACATAATTGTTGTAACGATAGTATTTTTTATAAGCATCTCGTTCTTTTTCATATACTTACCGTAGATATATAAAATATGGTCTCCTGTAAGAATATTTCCCTTTTCGTCAATAGCAAGGCATCTGTCTGCATCTCCGTCAAAGGCAAAGCCTATATCAAGATTATTATCAAGAACAAGTTTTCTTAAGTTTTCTATATGGGTAGACCCACAGTCAAGGTTTATGTTAAGACCGTCAGGCTGATTTCCTATAACAAAGGTTTCTGCACCTAAAGTGTCGAAAATGCTTTTGGCTAACATCCAGGTACTTCCGTTTGAACAGTCAAGCCCAACTTTAATGCCTTTATAAGATCTTGTAACCAGAGTGATAAGATAACCTATATAACAGTTTCTTCCCAAAGCATAATCCACAGTTCTTCCTATTCCGCTGCCTGTTGCATAAGGAATTTCAGGAGTTTTAGAGTCAAGATATGCTTCGATATCCAAGATTATTGATTCTGCCATTTTTTCTCCGCGGTTATTTATAAGTTTTATTCCGTTGTCATAATAAGGGTTATGACTTGCTGAAATCATAATGCCGCAATCGAAATCTTCAGTTCTTGCTATATATGATACAGACGGTGTTGTTGTAACGTGGAGAAGATAAGCATCTGCACCACTTGCAGTAATACCCGCAGACAAAGCATATTCAAACATATAACTTGAACGGCGTGTATCTTTTCCTATAACAATTTTACATTTATGCTCCTTACCATAATACCAGCCTAAATATCTACCTATTTTAAAAGCGTGTTCCACGGTAAGATTAACATTTGCCTCGCCTCTGAATCCGTCTGTTCCAAAATATTTTCCCATTTTTATTGCTCCTCTATTTTCTTAACTATGCTGCCATTGTTTTTATATATTGAATCTTCTTTTACATATCCTCTTATCATAGAAAGAGGGTATATACTGGTGTTTTTTGCCACAACAGTTCCGGGGCATAAAACAGTATGGCAACCTACTTCCACAAAATCTCCTACTATTGCCCCGAATTTTTTAAGACCTGTTTCAAATTTTTCGCCGCATTTATTTACAACGACAGGTTTTTTATCATTTTTAACATTGGATGTAAGCGCCCCTGCCCCAAAGTGAGATTTATAACCTAAAATGGAATCGCCTATATAATTATAATGGGGAACCTGCACCTTATCAAAAAGAATGGCATTTTTAAGTTCGCTGGAATTACCAACAACTGCACCCTTTCCTACTATAACGCTTCCTCTTATAAAAGCACAATGCCTTACCTCTGCGTCTTCATCTATAATCAGAGGACCTTTAAGACTTGCAGTTGGCGCAACGGATGCACTTTTTGCAATCCAGATATCCTCTCCTGTTTTTTCAAACTTATCCTTTGGAAGTGTTTCTCCTATTTTTTTTATAAACTCGCTTATTTCGCTTAATATTTCCCAGGCATAATCTGTTTTTATAAGCAAATCTTTTGCAATAGTTTTATCTAAATCAAATAATTTTTTTGTTTCCATTTTATCCCCTCCGTCTGTATTTATTTTATCACAAATAAAATAAAATACAATATTTTCGACTAATTATATTATATCCCCCTTTTTTTCTATATATGAATACACGATACAAAAAGTCGGTGTTAGAAAGCCAAAACTTTTAAACACCGACTTTTCTATGAGATAAAAAAATACGGAGTGAAAATTTCACTCCGTATTTAAAGTTGAATTATTTTACAATTACTATTTCTTCTACTTTGTTGTCGTAAATTCTTATTAAAACTTTTGCAGGGTTGTTTTCGTCAAATCTTTCTATATCAGCAGTTGTTGCTACAGAGATTTTATCGTTTTCATAAGAGTAAACTGTTGCACCGTTTAGAGAGTAGTTATGAGCATCTCCTCCGTTAACAGTAACATTGATGCTTGTTGCAAATTTTCTTGCTACTTTACCGTAGATAAGTTCAGTTTTATCTCCCATAGTTTTTGAAAACTCAGTGTTTTTTGCATCTATATCAAATACTAAGTCAAACTTCTCAATTTCTCCGTTTGAGTTAAGTCTTACTCTTATAATATCTCCTGCTTTAAGTGCTCCTGAATCTTTTTTTAGAAGAACATCGCCGTCAGTTACAAATGTTTTCATTTCACCGTTATACGCACCGTATACCTTTTTAATTTCATCGCCGTCTTCATTTCTTGAAGTTGTGATTTTAGAAATTACAAACAACGGTTCTTCTTCGTTTGTTTTACCGTCTGAGTTTGTTACAATAACTGCTTTTGCAGTCATATCTTCTGTAACGTCAAATACAAGCACGTTATATTTTGAGTCATTTTCAAACATTTTCTTATCCCTTACTGTGTAATCGTCAGGGTCGTTTGAATTTTCAGGAATATCAAATACAATAGTTTCATCAGTTATATTAAACTGTCCTAATTTAGACGAGTTTGCCTTAAATACTACATCGTTGCCTTTAAAGTTATTTATAAAATCATATTCGTCTATATAAAGGTTTCCTGATGTTTTGTCTTCGTAAGTTTCGATTTCTGAAATCTTGCCTGAAGCGTTAGTTTTTATTTTGATAAGCTGAGATGTTGTTTTTCCGTCTTTTTTTACTACATCGACAACATCTTTTGAATAAGTTCCGTTTTTACCGTTAAATTTAATTTTTTCTTCGGCTGATAGTGTTTGAACTTTTGAATCAGTTGTTAAAATTTTAAAATTAGCAACCTCTTCAAGAGAACCTGTTACACCTGCACTTATAAGGTACGCATATGCTGAGTCTGTGTTTGATTTCTTTTCTACTGCTGCAATCTTTCCGAATGCGTCAAGATAGAATATACCCTCGTCTAAAAGTTTTAAAGGTGTTTTATAATTGTCGGCAACTTTATATTCTTTACCGTTAATTGTGAATTTATCTTCTGACATTTCTGTAATTTTACCTTCTGCAAAATCATTTGAAACTATAATTCTTATAAGTTTTTTATCTTTGGAAACTGTATAAGATAATACGTTCCATTCTTTTAAGTCTTTAAATTCAACTGTGTTAAGATTTTTGTCAACCATTGTGAAATGGTATGCATCATCAGATGGGTCAACTGTTAATGAATCGTTACCGTATTTATCGATAATTTTATAACTTCCCTCGATAACATCTTCAACAACAATATTTGTAAGTTCGTCTATAAAAATCACATCATATTTCTGGTCGCCTGTTGTTTCAACAAATTTAACAGTTCCTGCTAATGTGTTTTTTATAACGGATAAGTCTAAATTCATACCTACACCGTTATATATCATATAAAGTTTATCGGCAAGTTTAATGCTTTCAGGTCTTGAGTCTTTTTCTTTGTCAACCCAGTATTTAAATTCTTGTGCATTAATACTTTCAATGTTTTCGCCCTCAACAGTTACAGCATCTTTTTTAGATGAATCTGCTATTGCAAGGATGATTGTTTTTGTTTTGTCGTCTTCAATTTTTGCGTAGTAGTCTACATAGTATCCAAGCAGTGTGTCTGCGTTGGAATTTCCGATTTTAAAAGTTTCTTTGTTTATTATAACTTCTTCTTTACTTAGCCCTGAATCAGAATCAAGAGTTGAAAAACCGTTGGCTGTAATCTGGCCTTCGCCTTTTTCAACATTTAATTTGTCTTTTAAGATAGTTTTGTCAACTATTTCGTATTTAACATTTGAGCCAAAGCCTGTTTGTTCCATCAGTTTAACTGTTAAAGCATTGTTTGTCATATTTGCAACAATTCCTCTTTTAACAGGTTCTTCGTAATTAGATACTGCATTTTTTGCAATTCCTGTTTCAACACCAACTACAAGATATCCTGTAGGGTATCCACCTTTGGATAAAGCGGCAGGTTCATAACCTAATGCTCTTACTAAAATTGTCATCGCTTCCTGATATGTTATTTTGCTTTCAGGGTCAAATGTTCCGTCTGTACGCCCGATAACAAGGTTCTGGCTTGAAGCAACATTGATATAACCGTTTGCCCAGTGGTCAACCGCTACATCAGGGAACTTTGAAATGCCCTTAGATGAACTTGCAGCATCGTTAAGCCCTGTCATTACAACTGCAATTTTTGCAAATTCTGCTCTTGTAATACTATCTTCCGGTCTGAAGTTGCCTGTTCCGGCATCCCCTACCATAATTCCCAAAGCACCAAGAACATAAGCGCTTTCTTCGTACTTTGTTCCTTTAACGTCTTCGGCTATATTAAAAGCCATAGCCGGCATGAATGAAGATGCCATTATACATACAAGTAAAAAGGCAATACATCTTTGTAACTTTCTCATAAAAGAAATCCTCCCTTAATTTAGTTTACATAATATAAACGAAATAATTATATCTCTTTTGTATTACACCATTATATATTAAAAGATTTTTAATTACTAAGTTTACATATGTATTGTATTATGTTAACTGTCAAACTTAAAATTAAAATTTATTCAAAAGAAGATTCTGCCTGAATAAATTTCAAAAAATCAAGTTCACACTTTATTAGATTTTAATTTTCAAAATAAGTTTCATCCATATTTTTCTTGTATTAAATATAAATATAACTTGACAGTAAGCATAAAAAATATTACAATAAAAATGGTAAGTTAAATTATATTATGGGAAAGTGGTGTTTTTAACACTATACTACCTTTCAATATATTTATGATATTTTTCTTAAAAATTTTAACAGGCATAAAAGCCAAAGCAAAGTAACATAGGAGGTGCAATACTTATGCAAAACTTAGGTTTAGTTATGGGGATTGCTGCCGGCGTTAGTTTAATAATTGGTATAATAGCCTTCAGGCTGGGCATTTCATATAGAAAAAAGATTGCGGAAAGTTCTATAAAAAGTGCAGAAGAAGAAGCAAAGAGAATTGTTAATGACTCTTATAAAACCGTTGAAAATATGAAAAAAGAAAAGCTTATGGAAGCTAAAGACGAGATACATAAGAGCAGAGCAGAACTTGAAAAAGAAATTAAAGAACGTCGTGGCGAAATCCAGAAACAAGAAAAAAGATTACTTCAGAAAGAAGAAAATCTTGACAAAAAGATTGAGAATTTAGAATCAAGAGAAGAAAATTTAAAAGACAAACAAAAACAATTAGAAGAAAAAGAAGAATATGTTGCTGAAATTCAGAGAAGACAGTTAGAACTTCTTGAAAAAATTTCAGGACTTACAGCTGAAGAAGCAAAAACTTACCTTTTGAAAAATATCGAAGACAAAGTCAGAGTTGCAGCGGCTCTTAGAATTAAAGAAATTGAAGATGAAACAAAAGAAGTGGCAGACGAAAAGGCAAGAAATATTATTACATCTGCTATTCAAAGATGTGCTGCAGACCATGTTGCAGAAGTTACAGTTGCAACAGTTACTCTTCCAAGCGATGAAATGAAAGGAAGAATTATAGGTAGAGAAGGAAGAAACATCAGAACATTAGAAACAGCAACAGGTGTTGACGTTATCATTGATGATACTCCTGAAGCAGTTATTCTTTCATCCTTTGACCCTGTAAGACGTGAAGTTGCAAGATTATCTTTGGAAAAACTTATTTCTGACGGAAGAATTCATCCTGCAAGAATTGAAGAAATGGTTGAAAAAGCGCAGAAAGAAGTTGAAGCAACTATCAAAAAAGCAGGTGAATCTGCTACATTTGAAGTTGGTGTTCACGGTCTTCATCCTGAACTTGTTAAACTTCTTGGAAGACTTAAATACAGAACAAGTTACGGTCAGAATGTTTTAAAACACTCAATCGAAGTTGCCCACATTTCAGGAATTATAGCAGCAGAACTTGGGGTTGACGTTGTTCTTGCTAAAAGAGCAGGTTTACTTCACGATATCGGTAAGGCTGTTACTCATGAAGTTGAAGGCTCTCACGTTATGATTGGTGCTGATATTGCTAAAAAATATAACGAAGATCAGGTTGTTTTAAATTCTATTTTATCTCATCATGGAGATGTTGATCCTGAAACTGTTATCGCTTGTATCGTTCAGGCTGCAGATGCTATCTCTGCTGCAAGACCTGGTGCAAGAAGAGAAAACATTGAAACATATGTTAAACGTTTAGAAAAACTTGAAGAAATTTCTTCTTCATTTAAAGGCGTTGAAAAAACATTTGCAATTCAGGCAGGTAGAGAAATCAGAATTATGGTTAAACCTGAAGATGTTAATGATGAAACAATGATTGTTGTAGCAAGAGAAATTGCAGAAAAAATTGAAAGCGAACTTGAATATCCGGGCCAGATTAAAGTTAATGTGGTGCGTGAGACAAGGGCTGTTGAATACGCCAAATAAAGGGGTGGGGATGTTAAAATTCCCCATAACGCGCAAAAAAGAAAAATAAATTATATTTTATATGTGCTTGTATCATATGCAAGCACATTTTTTTATAGTAAGTTCTAATAAGGTATAAATCGCAATATTAAAAATAATAAGTGATATTATATTCGCCCTTAAACTTGCGAAGCAAATATCACTTGAACGAAGTTCAAATATAACTGCGTAGCAATATCACTCGGCGTAAGCCGAATATAACTGTGGCACACTTCCTTACGGAGTGTGCCACATAAAGCATCAAAGATGCAATTCATTGATATTTACTATATACTTCTATTTTATTTCCTGCTCTAAATTATCAAAATCTTCTGTTGAGAAAAATTCTCCTAAAGTTATCTCCAAGCCATCACAAAATTTCTTTATAGTTTTTATAGATACATCTCTTCTACATTCACTCATCATACTATAAGCAGTTGACGGTGTAACTCCTGATGCATTGGCAAGTTCATTTATTTTCATATTTCTTTCTCTTAATAACTCATCAAATCTTTTTACAACTATATCTTTAACATCCATTTTAAAACACCTCTTAAAGATATTTTAAACCAGTTTGCATTTTTGCGTATACGCACTTGCGTATTATTAAAATATATGTTATAATTTTCTTACTAAATTTATTGGAGGTTTGCACATATGAAAGCAAAAATCGTATTTATAACAACAATCTTTAGCCTGTTATTTAACGCAGTTACACTTGCAGACGGTCAGGCACAAACAATTACTGTTAATTTTAATTCTGTTAACCTTAATGTTAATGGAACTTATGTATATGCTGATAATATTCTTTATAACGGTACCACCTACATTCCACTTAGAAAAACAGCAGAAACCCTTGGCTGTGAAGTCGGATGGGATGGCGAAACAAAAACTGCAACTCTTACACAATATAACGAAAAACCACATATAGCCTTTGTATTCCATGACTTATATAAAGCAAAACGTATTTGTGAGTTATGTAATAATATATATCGTATCACTAATTTTAATTTTACCAAATCTTATTGGAACACAACTTTTCACAATAGTAATAAAACATATTACGAAGGGATAGAAGAAAACATAAAATATATATCTGAATACTATGAAAGCCTAAAAAAATACAAGGATACAATGTATATTTTGCTTTCAGATATTACACCAAGGGAAACTTTGGACAACCTATACTTAAAACTTGATGAAGCATTTAATAAGTCAGTTTATATTTATTCTCTTGTGAAGAATCTTATAGAATCTTCAGGATACATATGTACAGAAGATGAATTTACAAATGATATTCGTTTGCTTTTTGAAATTACAGATGAAATTGATTATATTTACAACAAACTGTATTCAGATTATCTGCTTTATTTATATAATTAAGTGTACATTTGCGACAAATATGAGAAATTTTTCCTATCCCCTGTGCATAATCCCAATATTAAAAATAATAAGTGATATTATATTCGCCCTTAAAACTTGCGAAGCAAATATCACTTGAACGAAGT
This sequence comes from Clostridia bacterium, assembly GCA_017554615.1. NCBI lineage: Bacteria > Bacillati > Bacillota > Clostridia > Clostridia bacterium. The sequence goes on along the minus strand of JAFZHY010000007.1, from coordinate 572 downwards.
TCAAATATAACTGCGTAGCAATATCACTCGGCGTAAGCCGAATATAACTGTGGCACACTTCCTTACGAAGTGTGCCACACAACTAATAATTCATTCCATCTCTATATCCTTTATTATAAAGGTTTTTTATTTTTTCAAAATCTCTTTCTATTCTTTTAATGCCGACTGGTTCATTTGGGCAAATGATTTTAACTATTCCCTTTTTCTCAAGTTCTCTTATTTCTTCTATCTGTTTATTATAAACTTCGTGCCTTACTTTTAGTGCCTCGTATATTTTTGGATATTTTCTGTAAAAGAACTTAATAAACCCTAAGTTAGACTGCTTGTTTTTTATATAACCCCTATGTTGTGTAAGAACAACTGTCAGTTTATCGCATCCGTCTTCCAGAGCCTTTTTATATGGGATAGGGTCTGAAATGCCACCGTCTAAGTAATAACCGTTATAAAGTTCTACAAGTGGGGAAACCAAAGGAAGAGCGCAAGTTGCCTTAGTGCAGTAGTACTTGAACACAATATGCCTTAAACTTGTTAAATTCCAATCTTTTTAATTTGTCGTCCTCGTAAGGCGTTAG
>JAFZHY010000006.1 GCA_017554615.1 Clostridia bacterium | reverse complement strand
CTTACAAATATAACTATCCCTGATAGCGTAACCAGTATTGGAAGTGCTGCGTTTGATTACTGTCATAGTCTAACAGATGTATATTACAGTGGCAGTGAAAGCGAATGGGAAGATATTTTAATAGGTTCTGATAATAATTGTTTGTTAGATGCAACGATACATTGTAATTCTTCCGGGCTTCTCGTTCCTGAATATAATCAGCAGACTAAAACACTAACAATCAATTACTATGGCAACATGCCTAATTATTCTGAAACCAGTCGACCAGTTTGGTATACATACAAAAATGAAATAGAAAGGGTTATTATCGGTGATAATGTAACAAGCATTGGTGATTATGCATTCGCTGATTGCGAAAATCTTGTTGAAATTCAATATGGAAAAAATATTACAAAAATAGGCGACTATGCATTTTATGGTTGTGATGGTTTGGTTTCAGAATATCTGCCGGAAAAGGTAAATCAGATTGGTAACTATGCATTCGCAGACTGTTCGCAGCTTTATAAAGTTGTAATTCCAGAAACGGTTAATCACATAGGAAGTGGTGCATTTAGTAACTGTATGAATTTAAAGGTTGTGAATATTCCAAACAATATTAAAACAATATCTCCGTATATGTTTGCAGAATGTATATCATTAAATAACATAACAGTACCTAATGGTGTTGTTGAAATTGATGAATATGCATTCCAGAACTGCAATGAACTTGAAAGAATATCTCTACCAAAAAGCTTAGAACTAATTCAGTCCTACGCTTTTTCGGGATGCACAGCACTGCAGAAAATCAGCTACAGTGCATCGCAAAGCAAATGGAAAAAAGTCAGCATTGCAACAGGAAACGAGCCAATCAAGAATGCAACTGTTGTCTTTAATGATTGGTCTTATGACGAGAACACCTATAATGAAGAATTAAACCTGATGGGTATTGATTTGTCAAACAAGGCATATAGCGGTTACAAAAAACTGATGGAGAAAATGGAAAAGGACTATGGCTTTGATGATTTCAGCCATTGGAACTGGGGAGAGGGCACCGATGGGGATGATAATGAACATAATACAAGCTTTGTAATAGGCAGAAAGTTTGTTCAACAAAACGGAGTAACAAAAAACCTTGTATGTGTTACAATACGCGGTACCCATGGCGTTGAATGGAAGGGTAACATGGATTTTACCGGTTTGGAATATGATGCATCTCAAAAAGATGAGTATAGCTTTGCCCTTGCTGCTGAAGATGTCATTTCACGCCTTGATGATTATATGAATTCCCATATGACTGGTACACAAGATATCTTGTTTATTACAGGTCACAGCAGAGGAGCAGCGGTTGCTAACCTTGTTGCCCAGTATTATAATGATCATTATGACAATTTTGCTGATGTTTATGCTTATACATACGCAACACCTAATACCACGCTGGAACCCAAAGCATCAACCAATATCTATAATTTCTGTTTTACAGATGACTTTGTGCCCCAGGTTCCGCTGGAAAGTTGGGGATATGGCAAGCATGGTATAACCTATAATGTTTGTGCTGAAAATCTTTACAACACTAATTGGTATTTCAGAAATGCAATAAACAGCAACACGGAATTAAAAGAGTGGCAAACACCATTCAATCAGGCGATGTTGAATGAGATTATCAAATATACAGAAGGATTTGTTGCTCCAACAGCAGAGGATGCATACGAAAGTACAATTTATTATTATGACCCCACAGATTTGGTTGCTGTGAGAAGTATGAATCTTCATAAATTCTTCAGAGATTATCTTGCGCCTGTTGCCATATACAAAGATAGTTCTAAAGTAAAAATGGGTATATATGGAGCAAGAATGGCAGAGGAAAGTTATTTTAGCAAGCTGTATTTTCCATATACTGCATACTTTTTAGATGGTAATGTGCTTAATCCGTATTTTCATAAGGCTCATAGTGCCTCTACATATAAAAAGGCAATTGAACTTGGATTATATGATTCAGAAATATTCCCGGCTCTTTATGGGTTGAGACTGATGTCTTTAGACACCGTTCCATCTGAGCCTGATGAGGTAGAGGTAAACGCAATAAAAACATTCTTGCAAAACGGTGAAAATTCATCTCTTCTCGGCTATGATATTGATGATATCTCAACATGGACAGGTATCAAATGGAATGGAAACAATATTTCCGAAATTGATTTTTCATATAAGCAACTGACGGGAGAAATAGATTTGTCCAATTTTGAGGCTTTAACTAGCTTTAAGGCTCCATTTAATCAATTAACAAATGTTACTTTGTCGGATTGCACAAATTTAACGAATTTAGATTTGTCATACAATGAGATTTCAAACATTGATTTGAGTTCTTGTACAGCACTTGAAAACCTGAATTTACAAAATAATAGCATTTATACGCTTGATTTAACAAACAATACGGCGTCAAACACAATTTACATATCAAATAACTATTTGAATATTTCAGAGGGTTCTGATTTTTACAAGGAGCTTAAAGGTTTTGAACAAAATGATGCTGTTATTAGCGCTTATCCGCAAAAATTATTGTCTGAACTTGAGTTTTGCGAAAGCGATATAGCTATCTTAAAAGAGATAGCGCAAAGCGGAGATAACTTAGATAAACTTGGCTGGAATATTGATGACCCAAGCACATATTATGGTGTTACTTGGCAAAGATTTGGTGATACATATTATGTGACGGATATTGACTTTTCTGACTGTGAAATCAATACGGGAATCAATCTGTCGGAATTAGTAAAATTAGAAACTTTATCTTTAAATAATAACAATATCGGGACTTTGTCAATATTTGACTGCGAAAGCTTGACATATGCATCTTGCGATAATTCAAACCTTATAAGTATTCAGATTTCAGGTTGCGACAACTTGATTGAGTTAAGTTGTTCTGGCAATTATTTAAATGCCAATACCATTGATTCATTAGAAGATATGGAGCTATCTGTACTAAATGTTGTCAATCAGAAAATAAATGCTTCTGCAGAAAACTTTGATAGTGAGGAAATAGAAACTCTTGTTTCCTTCTTGAAATCAAATGAAAATGCACAATTACTAGATTGGAATGAAGCTGTACCGGGAGAATGGGATGGCATAACATGGGAGCTTATTGACGAAGAATATCATGTTACAGGTATAGAAATTAAGTATCTCAATGTCTCGGGTGAGCTTGATTTGTCTGTGTTTGATTATCTTACAAGCGTAATATTTACTCAGACCAATATAGAAGGAATTGTGTTGCCGGATAGTGTTACTGAAATAGAGGACAAATCCTTCTATGGCTGTGAAGATTTAGAGAGCATTGAACTTCCTGGAAATTTAACAAGTATTGGCGATGAAGCTTTTGCTGAGTCTAAGAGTTTAACTGAAATCACAATTCCTGTTACTGTAGCCAACATTGGCGTAGATGTGTTTGGCGAAACAAATAGTGTTAAAATCAACTATGTTGGAGGTCAAAAAGATTGGGACGAGGTTTCTAAAGGCAATGATGCTGAATACTATTCCAAAATTGTTTACTATGTAAATGGAAGTATAATCTGCCAGAATATTGTAATTGATGAATATGAAAACAATACAATCTATGGAAGGTTAGAATTCAAAACAGTTGCCGAAGTCGGTATTGCTTATATTGAAATATTTGATTATACAGACAATGAGGAACTTTCTTTAAACAAAGTCATTGTTGAGGGAATAACTGTTGGTTCAAATTCCTTGGAATTTGAGATTCCCTTCATAGGAGATAATAAAAACCATATTATAAAAGTGTCGTTCTATGACAATGAAGCTGACAAAAACTCAAAAGGTACAAGCGTTTCTACAGAGTTTTATGCAGAACTTCAACCAAATTACTCAAATGGGTTCTACTATTTCCCTATAGATGACACTACTGCTGAAATTGTTGGATATGAATATGATGATTATGAGGTATGGATTCCAGTTTCACTTGATGGGTATACTATAACAAAAATTTCAAATTCAGCCTTTGAGTATGCCGAATTTGAAACTATCCTTATTCCTGATACAATTGTAGAGATAGAAGAAAACGCTTTTTATGGTTGCGACTATCTTGAAACTGTTAATTACATAGGCACACAAGAACAATGGAATGCAATCACTATCGGCGAAAACAACGATGCTTTAATAAACGCAGAAAAAGTGTTTGACTATAGTGAAGATGTTGTCTTTGGCGGATTTGGTGATGTTTACTTTACGGGTTCTGCTGTAGAAGGAACTATTGAATTTGATTATGTATATATAAATTGTGTAGCCATTATAGATATATTAAATTATGATGGTGAAATTGAAAAAACTCTTGAGATAGTGATACCTGCTGGAACGGTTGAAAAACATTTTTCTATTCCTTTTGAAGCAGATGATAAAGAACATGATATACATGTTTCTTTTGTAAACAACACTACAGAAAAAACTGAAGTTGGCGAAGGAGATTGGGATTATTTCTATGCAGAAAGAGAGCGTTTTACAGAAGGTGACTACACATATGCACTATCTAATGGTAAAGCGGTAATATTAAGCTATAATGGAACAGATACCGAACTTGAGATTCCTGCAACATTAGCCGAATATTCAGTTGCTGGAATTGAAGATTATGCTTTTGAAGAGTGTGAATGGAATGGTGTTTATATAACAGCATTAACCTTGCCGAGCAGCATTGAGAGTATATCCGAATGGGCATTGGGTTATTTATCTTCTCTAAAAACTATTAATGTTTCTGAGGAAAATGAACATTTTTGTGTGGTTGATAATGTTCTGTTTGATAAAAATAAAACAAGACTTGTTAAATATCCTGCTGGGAAAACAGGTGATAGTTATTCGATCCCGAATACTGTTAAAATTATTTCAACCACTGCGTTAGCAGATAACGAAAACTTAACAGAAGTTATTATACCTGATAGTGTAACCAGTATTGGAGATTATGCGTTTCTTTACTGTGAAAGTCTTACAACTATAACTATCCCTGATAGCGTAACCAGTATTGGAGATTATGCGTTTTATGGCTGTGAAAGTCTTACAAATATAACTATCCCAGATAGTGTAACCAGTATTGGGAATGCTACGTTTGATTCCTGTACAAGTCTTACAAATATAACTATCCCTGATAGTGTAACCAGTATTGGAGATTATGCGTTTTATGGCTGTGAAAGTCTTACAACTATAACTATCCCTGATAGCGTAACCAGTATTGGAGATGATGCGTTTGATTACTGTTATAGTCTAACAGATGTATATTACAGTGGCAGTGAAAGCGAATGGGAAGATATTTTAATAGGTTCTGATAATAATTGTTTGTTAGATGCAAATATTACATTTGGCTATGACGGAAATCTCTCAAATATTAAATCTGTAAACTGTTGGTATCATAACAACAAAGTAACAGTAAAAATCAAATTTAATTATATCGACCAAGCGGGTACGCTATACTTAGCTATCTACGATGAGGGAAGGCTTGTGGATATAAAAGATAAGCCTGTAGAAATTGATGAGATAGAAAACACTATAGAAATATTTGATGTTGATGAAAGGTATAAAGATTACAATGTTAAAGTTTTCTATTGGGATGGTAATTCTTCATTAAAACCGTTATCAAAATTTGTTGAAACAGAGATTGTGGAAGCTGTTTTGGTTGAAGATGTTTTGGAATCAGAACATCCATATGCAAATGACATGGATGAAACAAAGACCTATGTGTACGATGGTGAGTGTGTCAGCATTGATGTAACTTTCTCAGATGATACCGAAACCGAAAGTAGTTATGATTATATTTACATTTATGATTCTAATGACAATCAAATTGGTAGATATAGCGGAAGGGAACTTGCAGGACAAACAATTACAATTCCTGGAAATACTGTTAAAATTCGTCTGACAAGTGATAGCTCATATACTGAATACGGTTATAGGACAGAAAGTATTGTTATAAATAAGTAGATGAAAACACAGAACAATCATCTTGCATTTTTTATCTCTGTGAAAGTCTTAAAAGTATAATTATTCCTGATAGTGTAACCAGTTTTGGGTATGGTGCATTTGCGGCAAAGAAAAACAAAATTTAAATGAAACTTTTGTGATTTGTGGTATAAAAACATTTGACAATATAAGGATTTATATGGTAAAATATATCAAATTATAAATTGAAAATATTGTGGGGGATGATTAGTGAAAAAACATCTTATTATGTGTCTGTTGATATTTTTTGTAATATCAGCAGTAATTCCTGTTGGTGCGGGGACTGACTCAGCGATATTTGAATTATCTGTGCCGCATAATTTACCAAAAGCAGGAGAAAAATTTGAAGTATCGGTAGAGATTTCTAATAATCCAGGATTTTGTGCTGTTCAGTTTATGTTGGCATATAACAGCGATGTTATGATATGTGATGATGTTATAATAGATGAACGTCTGTCTGGTGCCATTTCAGCAACCAACCCCGAAGGAGACGGTGGAGCGATTGTTGCGGCTGCCTCTTTGAAAACATTTAATGGAGATGGACCTGTAGCACATTATCTATTTACAGCAAAAGAAAATATTGAAACATTTGAATTTAAACTAAAAGATATAGTTTTTGCTGATGAGAATAATAAAGATATACAATTTGTTATTGCAGGTGATTATCAAAATACCGATTTGCCAACAAACCCCGATAATGAACCGGATATAATGGATGAAATAATTGTAAAGCCTGATGATGCAGTTAATGAAGAGCCTTCTGAAGACACCTCTGTTTCTGAACAACCGTCTTCGGGTGGTGAATATGATGATGCAGAACAGGAAACAGAACCTGAAAAAAATGATAAAGAAGACAGTATTGATAAAGAAACTGTCTCAGAACATACATTTCCTGACATCAGTGGACATTATGCTGAATCTTATATTATTGAAGCAGCAAAACTCGGTTTGTTTATAGGTGATACAAATGGTTGCTTTAATCCTGATGAAAAAGTTACTCGTGCACAGTTTGTTACAGTGCTCTGGAGAATGTGTGAAAGACCTGTAGTTGATGTTGAACTTCCGTTTTTGGATACAGATGGACAGATTCCGGAATTTATATCTGCAATCAAATGGGGGTTTTCAAACGGGTATATAAAAGGAACATCAGATACAACTTTTGAACCCGAAGAAGCAATTACCCGTGAGGCAGCAATGAAGATATTGCATGGATATTCGGGTGATGGAATTGGCAATGAAATTCAGTTCTATCCTATATACAACAGTACATTTAAAGACAGTACCGATATATCTGAATGGGCAAAAAGTTCGGTTTATTGGGGAATATACAATAAACTGATATCAGGAACCAGCCCGGAAACATTGAGCCCAAAAGAGTTTGCAACCCGTGCACAGTTGGCGAAAATATTAATTAACCAACTTGACATAAATTAAATTGACAAAAAGGGGAGAAAAGAATGAAAAAATTAATTTGTATTATGGTCCTTGCTTTATTGGTTATTGCCATTCCTTGTGTTTCGGTAATGGCAGCTGACACAATTAAAGCAGATGGCTTTTACGACATTGGAACGAATGATGATGTTGAAATAAAGCCATTTAAAGGAGATACTGAGGTTAGTGTTACATTAAAGAATCTTGATGCTGATGAAGATGACGAAAAGTGGTATATGAATTCAGACAGACTTGAAGTAACATATAAAGCAGCAGTTGAAGGCGAATATTACGGAGTAATAATGGTTGAGGGCAGTGGTTTACCTACAGTAGATACTGATATCTATTACATAGACCAGGTTGAAGCAGAAGGTTCTAATATAAACTTTAATGTTTATCCTATATTACCAACTGATACAACTGACCTCTCACTTTATATATCAACAAGTATGCAGGGAGCTGATCTTGTTAAAATACCCCTTAATTATGCTGCTGATGTAGAAATGCCTGCATATACATTGGGAGACATAGATAATGATGGCAACTTTGGTGTTAAGGATGCGTTGATTGTTTTACAGATAGGTGTGGGCAAGTATCCTGCTACTGAAGCGCAAAGAGTTGCCGCAGATGTTGATGGTGATGGTGTTTGTGGTGTTAAAGATGCATTGTTAATTTTACAGTATGGTACAGGAAAGATAAATTCTTTTAAATAAACAAGGAGGAACAAAATGAGCCAGATTATGAAAAAAGTGCTTGCGTTGATTTTATCTGTTTCAATGTTAATGGGAATGACAACTGGTTTCGCAGCTAATGTTGCAGATGGTGATAACGGCAAAACACTATATTTTACATTTGAATATTACAACGAGGAAGAAACTGAAAAGATAACTGAAGTTGCTGCAAATGAAAATTTCTGTTTATATGTAAATTACATAGGCAACCCTTCAGTTGCAGATGACAGTATGCAAGGATATAATCTTTTGATAGGTTATGACCCTGATAAAGTTGAATTCTCTTACGGAGATGAAGGAAGTTATGAAGGTGTGCTTAATACTCCGTCGCAGCTTACTACAACTTATGGCGATGGCGTTGCACTTGTACAGGGCCTTGCAAATGGTGGTATTATAAAAAAAGGTCAGGTTGTTACATCTGGAACATTGTTTAAATTATTTCTAACTGCAAAAACAGATCTTACAGAAACTGATTTAAGAAATATATGTTTAGTAGAAACAACAGGCATATCAGGTAAAGAAAATACATATGTAATTGACGGAAATGTTAACGGAGGAAAAGCAGGACAATTTACAGTTGTTCAGGCTCCTGCAATCTCAGTTGGCGAAGTATCAGGAAATATTTATACAGATAGTTCTGTTGAAGATATTAAAGAGATGGTTCAGTCTTTCGTATATATAAATGATTCTGGCGAAAGTGTTTCTTATACACAGGGAGACAGTGAGTGGGAAGATTTTGAAATTTTCATTCCTGAAATGGGACTTCAAGTTGGCAAAAACATATTAACTGCAAAATATAATGACTGTACTTGCGTTTTCAATGTAACAGTTCTTGACAGTATAGACTATATTACTGTTACAACTCCACCGACAAAAGTTAACTACATAGCGTTTGAGAAGTTTGATAAAACAGGTATGGTGGTAACTGCGACATACGAAAGCGGAGCAACGGAAGATGTAACAGCTCAATGTGTTATTGATACAGATACATATCTTACAGTTGTAGATACAAGCTGGACAGTTGCATACGGTAATAAAACAACAACTCAGGAGATTACAGTTGAACCATTAGAAATTACAAAGCCAGTTGCTTCAAGTGATGTTATCACATATACAGGAGAAGTTCAGACCTTTGAATATTCTGAAGTTCCTGATGATGATTATGTTTTAATAACAGGTGAAACAAGCGGTAAGGATGCAAAAACATATACTGCAACTGCATCGTTAAAAGATAAGGATAATACTGTCTGGGAAAATGGCAGTACAAATGATATACAGATTTCGTGGATAATCAATAAAGCTGAGATTGTAAACGGAATTAATGAAATGACAAAAAAATACACAACAACATATGCCGAACTTCCTTCTCAGGAAAATGTTACAGGGATAAACAACGAAAATGTATCTGCGAAAATTTCCTGGTATACAGATGCTTTATGCGAACAACCTGCATCATTAACTAGTCAGATTACCGCAGAATATACTGGTGAAGGACAAAGAGTAACCCTTTATTATAAAGCAACTGATATGGATAATTACAAAGATTATAAAGGCTCAGTTGTGGTTAATGTTACAGGGAAAGATGCCGGTATAATTTCTTGGAAAAACCTACCAAACGGTTTGAGTAAAGATGGAGAAACATTTGTTGGCACATATAACGAGGAAGGCTATACTCTTTCTGCTAATATGTTTGCTGCGTCAACTATGGCAGGTTCTCCTCTTGGCGAAGCACAAACCATTAAAATAAACGGAGAACAAAATAATATAATTTTAGATGCGGGAACTTATACTGTATCTGTTGCATACGAAGATAAGGATAATAAAGCTCAAAATGATTTTATTGTTATTATAAACCCTAAATCTATTGAAGGAGCAAAAGTTTCTCTAAAATTTGGGGCAGGGGATGCAGTAGAGACAGATTCATCTAATCCAATAACCGTACCATATACAGGCAGTCTTGTTACACCTGAAGTAACAAATGTTTATGGAGTATCAGAAGATGGATATATTATATTGGAAGATATTCAGAATTCAACTGTTTCTGCAAAAGATGTAAGCGATGATGCGTATATAATTGCAGTGGAAGGAACAGGAAACTACACAGGAGTTGCATACGGATACTGGAATATTACACCTGCAGAAATTGAATTAAAATCAGCAGTAGTTGCAGATAAGAAATATAATGCACAAACAAACGATGCTTCAGTTGTTAGTGTTTCTTTCGATGGCTTAAAGGGTAGCGATACACTACAAAAAGGCGTTGACTATGATATTGTAAGTGCAGTATATGAAGATAAAAATGCATCAGAAAACGCAAATGTTAATGTTACAGTTGCACTTAAAGATTCAGTAAAGAACTACACTTTGAAATCACAAACTGTTGTGGCAAACGGAAAAATAACCAAAGCTGATTCTCCAGTGCTTATGCCATCTGATGCGCAGACATTACTTTCATTAAATGTAGTTCAAGGTCAGAAAGAATATTCTTTCAATCTTAGCACAATTATCAATGATATTCCTTCCGACGCCGGTGCCGTTACATATTCAGTTAAGGAAGAAGGCACTTATGTTAAGAAAAATGGAGTTGGTATTGATGGAGATATTCTTAAAGTTGTCGTTCCAACCCCACAGGCAGCAGATGTTACTGATTCAGTAGTTGTTGCAGTTTCAACAAATAACTTTAACGATACAGATGTTGTAATAAACTTTGAATTTAAAAACAAATCTACAGTAGAAATTACTCTTAATGATGTGAATACTGTATATGGAGATGCATATACAGTTGCAGGCAGTTATTCAAATCAGCCATCAAGTGGATATACATGGACTTATACATATACAGGTATTGAAGGAACAGAGTATCCTACTTCTGATGTAAAACCAGTTAATGCTGGTAAGTATGGTATAAAGGCACATTATGAAGATAATACACCTGATAGCCTAAATCCACAAATTCCTGGACATATCGGAGAAACTACTGCAATTCTTACTATAGCTAAAAAAGTTTTAAATCTATCTGATGGTGATGTTTCAGTTGCAAAAGTATATGATGGTACAACTGATCCGGGTGTAATTAGTGGTGCATTAGGTGTTGATGGAGTTGTGGGTGATGACAGTGTTTATATTGACATGACTTCTGCAACAGCTTCAGAGTATAGTGCAAAAGATGTAGATGATGACTATACAGTATCAATCAACGGATTTATACTTAGCGGTGAAGATAAGGATAATTACTCAATTCCTGAAACATATAACTTTAATAATGCAAAAATTACAAAACAACTTCAGAGTGCAATTACAATTAATGGTTCAAACGAAAATATCTCAGCAGTATATGGCGATGATATTAATATTGTAGTTGGTGGAGGTAATGGTACAGGTTTATACAAACTTGTAAGCTCAGATAACAGTGTTGTTAAGCTTAATGTTGTTGACAACAACATCTGGAAAGCAGAAATCCTTAAAATAGGTGAAGTTACACTTACTGCATCTAAAATGGGAGATGCTAATTATGAACCTTCTCAAGAACTTGCAATTTCATTTGTAATTTCTCCTAAGAATATAGTTGAAAGCTACTTTGAATTTGACAGTGAAGATAAAGTGTTTACAGGTAGTGAAATAAAACCTGTAGTTACATCACAAACACTTTCTTCAACAACAGATTATGATGTAGCATACAGCAATAATGTTAATGTAGGAACAGCTGCAATAACAGTTACAGCTAAAGGAAACTATGCAGGTGTAGTCGAAAAAACATTTGCAATTACACCAAAACCTTTAGTAGAAAATGAATTTATTGTTTCAGGTATTCTTGATGAATACACATACTCAGGAGAAGAAATCAAACCTGTGGTTAGTGTTGCTTGGGGTAACATAGTTCTTGCTACAGATACAGATTATGATATTACATATGATAATAATATTAATGCAGGAACTTCATCAGTTACCATTTCAGGTAAGGGTAACTATTCAGATTCTTTTGTAAAGACATATGTGATAAATCCTGCTCCTTGCACAGGTAGTGTTATAGTTACAACAAGTGAACCTGAAATATTGGAAAATACTGTGTTGACAGTTACTCAACAGCCAATTGGCGAAGTGTTCACATATCAGTGGAAGAGAAATGGCAATGATATAGAGGGAGCAACTACTTCTTCATATACTGTTACATCTTACGATATAGGCGCAAATATCACAGTTGTAGTAACATACGGAGGAAACTATTCTGGTTCAGTAGAAAGTAATGTGTTTACTGTTGGAAAAAGTATATTGACCGGTACTGTTACACTTTCAGGAACAACAGAAATTACTTTGGAAATTGAAAACGCACCTGAATCCGAACATTATAATATCGTATGGTTACGCAATGGTACTGAAATTTTTGGTGCAACAGGTACAACATACACTGTTACAAATGCTGACAAAGGTTGCGATATATCAGTTCAGTTAGTTGCGATTGGCGATACTTATACAGGATTAGTTGTTTCAAACACTATTTCAATTCCTGCTGAAGCACCTTCGTTTATAAAAGATCCAATAGTTTCTGCCGGAGATAAAAGCTTAACAGTTTCATTTGATGTAAGCGCAAATGGTTCGGAAATTATTAATTACGTAATCAAAGTAGACGAAGTTGAAGTTGCTGTTATCACTCCAGAACAGACAAGTTATAAAATAACTGAACTTGAAAATGGTGTTCAGTATGCAATTAAAGTTGTTGCTATAAATAGCATCGGACAAACTGAATCAAATGAAGTTACAGCTACACCTGTCCGTCGTTCAAGCGGAGGCGGAAGTATAGTTTCTACTCATAAAGTTTCATTAGCAAAAACTGATAGTGGTAAAATTAACACTAATGTAAAAAATGCAAAACCTAATTCAACAGTAGTTATCAATGTAACTCCTGACGAGGGATATAAACTATCCAAGTTAGTTGTTCTTGATAAAAATGGTAATGAGATATCTCTTACTTTAAAAGGTGATGAATATACATTTATAATGCCAAAATCAGAAATTACAATTGATGCTGAATTTGTCAAAATTGATGAAGAAGGCGAAGATAATAATGATGAAGATACACTAGGTAATTTTGGTGATGTTAAGAAGTCAGATTACTTCTATGATGCAGTAAAATGGGCAACAGAAAAGAATATTACAAGTGGCACAAGTGAAAGTTCATTCACCCCAAATGATGAATGTACACGTGCGCAGATGGTAACATTCCTATGGCGTGCAGCAGGAAGTCCAAAGGCAACTGCCACTGAAGTTTTATTTGCTGACATAGATGCAAATTCTTACTATTATGATGCAGTAATCTGGGCAATAGAAAACGGAATTACATCAGGTATATCTGCAACATCTTTTGATCCTGAAGGAATTGTAAACCGTGCTCAGTCTGTAACATTCTTATGGAGATTTGCAAGTAATCCTATGACAGAGTCAGATATTCCATTTGAAGATGTTGATACAGATTCATATTACAATAGTGCTGTTGCATGGGCAGTAAACGAAAGTGTAACTAACGGATTGTCAGTTACAAGTTTTGGACCTAATGATGCTTGTACACGTGCACAGATTGTAACATTTATTTATCGCTATTTTGTAAAATAATATAATTACTACAAACTATATTTATAAAGGTCTCTTGCGTTTTAATAACGCAAGAGACCTTTTGTTATAAACTTTTTAAATCTTTAGTTTGAGATTATATCTAAAAATTAAATATTATATGTTAATTTTAGTCGACAATTGCACTAAATTCTGTTATAATAAAAGATGATAAAATAATATTCATTTATTAAAACATTAGGAGTAAATATATGATAACAGCACAAGTTTTAGGAATAATGGCAGTTATAGCCTTTCTTCTTAGTTTTCAGTTCAAAACGAGAAGAAATATAATTCTTATAAATTTAAGTTCAAGAGTTTTATACATACTGCAATATATTTTTTTAGGTGCTTTTGAGGGTGCAGTTTTAGATTTTATAGGTTTAATCTCATCCTTTGTTGCAAAGAATAAAGAAAAAGAAAATTTTATAAAATATTTTAAGTGTTTTGTATTTGCTATTTATACTATCTTAATTATTGCAGGAATTTTACTTTATGAAAATATATATAGCCTGTTTGCACTTTTTGGCATTTTCTTTGAAATAACAGCATTATTTCTTATAAGAGAAAGGAATATAAGAATTCTTTCTTTGATTTCAGCACCTTTCTGGCTGGTATATAATTTTGCAAATTCGGCATATGGCTCTGCTTTAGGCAGTGTGCTTGTAATGATTTCTATAATAATTGCACTTTACAGATTAGATTATAAAAAAACAAGGAGTTGATTTTATGAATTATGTTGCAAATGAGAAAAGATACGATATAATGGACTACAATAGATGTGGTGAAAGCGGACTAAAACTTCCTGCAGTGTCTTTAGGCTTATGGCATAACTTTGGGGATACAGGCAATTATGAGAATATGTGCAAAATGTGTTTTACTGCTTTTGATAATGGTATAACCCATTTTGACCTTGCTAATAATTACGGTCCTGAAGCAGGAAGTGCAGAAAGAAACTTTGGTAAAATTTTAAACGAACATATGAAAAGTTACCGTGATGAAATGATTATTAGTACAAAGGCAGGGTATTATATGTGGCCCGGCCCATACGGAGAATTTGGAAGTAAGAAATATCTATGTGCAAGTTTAGACCAGAGTTTAAAAAGAATGAATCTTGAATATGTTGATATATTCTATCATCACAGAATGGATAAAGAAACTCCTCTTTATGAAACAATGTGGGCATTGGCTCAGATTGTAAAAAGCGGTAAGGCTCTTTATGTTGGTCTTTCAAATTACGATGGCGAAACAATGAAAGAGGCAGCAGATATATTAAAGGAACTTCACTGTCCGTTTATAATAAACCAGAACAGATATTCTATTCTTGACAGAAAAATAGAAGAAAACGGACTTTATGATATGGCAATAAAAGAGAAAAAGGGAATGATAATTTTTAGTCCACTTGCTCAAGGTTTGCTTACCGAAAGATATTTAAAAGGAATACCAGATGACAGCAGAGTAAGAACTGACGGAAGATTTTTAAATGAAAACTCAATTTCAGAAAGTATTATTGAAAAAATCAAGAAACTAAATAATCTGGCAAATGAAAGAGGGCAGACACTTGCTCAAATGGCTCTTTCATGGGTTTATTCCAAAGAAGGAATCACAAGTGTTCTAATTGGAGCATCAAAGGATACTCAGATTTTAGAAAATATAAAGATGAAAGAGAATACAACTTTCTCAAAAGAAGAACTTGACTTAATTGACGAAATAGTAAAATAGATAAAAATTTCTTAAACCCTTTAAAAAGAGATTTTTAAAGGGTTTTAAGTGTTTAAAAAATTAAAGGAAAGGTATGTGAAATATTATATGTATGATGACGCACCTTTGATTTTAAAGAATTTTTTAACCCAGAAGTTAACTATCGAGGGAAGAAGTCCTAATACAGTTAAGGAATATTATTATGATTTAAAGGGTTTTTTTAATTACATAAAAGAAATAAAGGGTTATGAAAAGGAAATAGATATTGACTTTATAAAGACAATAGAACTAAACGATATATATAATTATCTTATGTATATAAGCAGTGAAAAAAAGAACGGAGCGCGTACCCGTTCCAGAAGAGTATCTTCAATAAAGTCATTCTTTAAATATCTTCAGGTAAAAGTAAAACTTATAGATGTTAACCCTACTGATGCACTTGATGCACCAAAAACTGTAAAATCTCTTCCTCGTTATCTTGAACTTGATGAAAGCAAAAGGCTTTTAAGCACTATTGACGGAAGACATAAAGAAAGAGACTTTGCAATTCTTACCTTGTTCTTAAATTGCGGACTTCGTTTATCCGAACTTGTAGGAATAAATATAACCGACATTAAAAAAGACAGTCTTGTAGTTAAAGGTAAGGGGAATAAGGAAAGAACGATTTATTTAAACGATGCTTGTAAATCTGCCATTGAAGACTATATTGCAGTAAGACCAAAACTTAATTTAAAGGATGAAAAAGCACTTTTTATAAGTGGGCAGAATAACAGGATATATTTTAAGACTGTGCAGTTTTTAGTTAAAAAATATATTGCACAGGCAGGGCTTGACCCTATGAAATATTCCACTCATAAATTAAGACATACTGCGGCAACTTTAATGTATAAATACGGAAAAGTAGATGTAAGAGCCTTGCAGGAAATTTTGGGGCATGAACAGTTAAGCACTACACAGATATACACACATGTATCAGACGATAAAATAAAAGAAGCAGTGGACAGAAATCCTCTTGCAGATTTCGGAAAGGAACTTAAAAAAGATGAACAGTAAAAGAATGAAAGCAAATTTATTGCTTCTTTTAACTGCGGCTATATGGGGAGTTGCATTTGTTGCACAAAAAGAAAGCGTTAAGTACATAGGACCATACTTATATAACGGAGTAAGATTTTTACTTGGAGCAGTATCTCTAATTCCTCTTATTCTTATAATTAAACCAAAGGTTACTAAAGATTTTAAATATATGCTAAAAGGTGGAATTACAGTTGGAATATTTCTCTTTCTGGCAGCAAGTCTTCAGCAGATAGGCATTATTTATACAGATGCAGGAAAAGCAGGGTTTATAACAAGTCTTTATATGGTTATTATTCCTGTTATAGGCATATTTTTAAAACATAAGACATCTTTTAACACATGGCTTGGAGTTTTTATTGCACTTATCGGTCTTTATCTTTTATGTATGTCAGGTTCATTCACATTAGAATACGGCGACTTTTTAATTTTTATCTGTGCTTTTTTCTGGGCAGGGCATGTGCTTTTGATAGACCACTTTGTTAAAAGGATAAACTCGTTGTTACTTTCAGTTATGCAGTTTAGCGTTTGTGGTATTTTATGCATAATATCCTCGTTTATATGCAAAGAAACTGTATCAACTGAAGTTGTTATAAATGCTTTAATTCCTATCTTATACGGTGGTATTTTATCGGTTGGAGTGGCATATACTCTTCAGACAGTAGCACAAAAAGATGCTAAACCGTCTCATGCTGCGATTATAATGAGTATGGAATCGTGTTTCAGCGTTATAGGGGGAGCATTGATTTTAGGGGAAAGAATGAGTGCTAACGGATATATAGGCTGTATTCTGATCTTTGCTGCTATTATAATTTCCCAACTAAAAAAGAAAAGTCTTTACAAAACGCGATAAATATTGTATAATTATTCTAAAATTAAGAAAATGGAGGAATATTTTATGAAAAAGATTCTTTTAGTAATGCTAATGGCTGCTATGGTTGTTTCTCTAATCGCATGTGGTAGTCAGTCATCAACAATATTTACAATGGGTACAGGTGGAACTGCCGGTACATATTATGGTTACGGCGGAGTTCTTTCTCAGTATATGGCTAACAAAGGCGGAGTTACAGTTAATGTTGTTTCTACCGACGGTTCAAAAGCCAATATTCAGGGTATAGATGCTGGAGATTATCAACTTGGTACTGTTCAGTCTGACGTTATGAGTTATGCATGGGCAGGTACACGTTCTTTTGAAAATGAAGGTAAAATTGAATCTTTCAGAACTGTTGCAGGTTTATATGCAGAAGCAGTTCAGCTTATTACAATGGATAAATCAATAAAAAGCGTTGCAGACCTTAAAGGTAAGAGCGTATCAATCGGTGCTCCAGGTTCCGGTGTTTACTTTAACGCTATTGACGTGTTAACTGCAGCAGGTATCACTGAAAATGATATCAAAGCTCAGTATCAGTCATTTGCTGACAGTGCAGATGCTTTAAAAGACGGTAAAATTGATGCTGCATTTATCGTTGCAGGTCCTCCAACACCGGCTATTACAGAACTTTGCACATCAAGTGAAGCATACTTAGTTCCTATCGATGGAGATATCGCTAAAAAACTTATCGCAGATTGTCCGTTCTATACAGAACATAAAATTCCTGCTGGTACATATAAAGGTCAGGAACAGGATGTTACAACAGTTACAGTTAAAGCAACTTTAATAGTTTCTAAAGATGCGTCTGAAGACGATGTATATAACCTTACAAAATCTGTATTTGATAACATCGAAGCGATTACTAATGAAAATGCAAAAGGTGCTGAATTAAGTATCGAAAATGCAACAAGTGGTATGACAGTTCCATTCCATCCAGGTGCTGCCAGATACTTTGCAGAAAAAGGTGTTACAGTAGCAGTTGAATAATTTGAAATAAGATTATAGCTGCGATGTTGAATTCATCGCAGCTATTTTTTATGCGAGGTGAATAAATTGTTTTTTAACAAAAAACATGATAATACCGTAAGCGAGCATATGGATATAGATGCGGTAATGAAAAAATATGACCGTGAATCTAATACAAGAATATGGGAAGGCAAACCAAAAATTGTTGTTAATTGTTTACTTGCTGCCTTTTCTCTTTTTTGTATGTATGTAACTTTGTTTGCAAACTTGCTTGAGGAAGTTCGTTTAACTTCTTTTGTTGCTTTCATTCTTTTTATAGGCTACCTTGTTTATCCTATGAGAAAGGGAACACAAAAAGTTAATCATATGCCTTGGTATGACATTTTGCTTATGGTTCTTGGCGTAGGAGCATTTTTATATTATATGTTCAATGCCAGAGATATAATTCAGCAGGGTGCAAAATTTGAATGGTATCAGATAGTTATAGGTATAATAGCAATTATTTCTGTGGGTGAACTTTGCAGAAGAAGTGTTGGTATTCCTATTATTATCGTTGCAGGATGCTTTATTGTATATGCACTCATCTGGGGTGTTCGTAACCCTTCTGTATGGGGTAAAATAAATTATGTTGTACGCAGTCTTTTCTATGGAAAAGAAGGTATTATATCCACACCGGTTAATGTTTGTTCTAAATTTATCGTTGTGTTTATAATTTTTGGTGCGTTTTTGGAAAGAACAGGAATAGCAGATTTCTTTATTAAGATAAGTAATGCTGTTGTAGGTGGATTTTCAGGTGGTCCTGCAAAGGTTGCTGTTGTTGTTAGTGCAATGGAGGGTATGGTTTCAGGCTCATCAGTTGCAAACACAGTAGGCTCAGGGTCAGTTACAATTCCACTTATGAAAAGAACAGGATATAAACCTGAATTTGCAGCAGCAGCAGAAGCGTCTGCTTCAACAGGTGGACAAATAATGCCACCTATTATGGGTGCTGCAGCGTTCCTTATGGCAGACTATATTGGTGTACCATACAGTACAATAGTTGTATGCGCAATTTTACCGGCTATTTTATATTTTGCCGGAGTATTTATAGCAGTTCATCTTGAAGCAAAGAAAGAGGGCTTAAGAGGCTTAACTAAAGACGAACGACCAAGATTTCTTCCGCTTCTTAAGAAAACATATTTGTTGCTTCCGCTTATAGTTTTAGTATATCTTGTAACCACAAGCACGCGTTCTATTCAGTATGCTGCAGCAATAGCGATTGTTGTTGCCATTATTGTAGGGGCGTTGAACAAAGATGACAGAATAACCTTAAAAAAAATATGGGAAGCACTTGCAGCCGGTGGTCAGGGAATGATTGCAGTTGCTGCTGCTTGTAGTGTTGCAGGCATTATAGCAGGTACAATTACTATGACAGGTCTTGCAAATATTATGATAAACGGTATCGTTGCTCTTGCAGGAAATCAGGTTATTATTGCACTGTTCCTTACAATGCTTTGTTGTATAGTTCTTGGTATGGGAGTTCCTACTACTGCTAACTATTGTATTATGGCTGCAACTTGTGCGCCAATTCTTGTAAGAATGGGAGTTCCTCAGATTGCGGCACATTTCTTTGTATTCTATTTTGGAATAGTTGCCGATTTAACACCTCCTGTTGCTCTTGCAGCATATGCTGGGGCGGCTATTGCACAGGCAAACCCTATGAAAACTGCTTTAACTGCAACAAAACTTGCAATAGGTGCATTTATAGTACCGTATGTGTTTGCACTAAATCCTGCAATGTTATTTGTTGATACAACAGTGTTTGAAGTTGTTTTAATAAGTATTACATCTTTAATTGGTATGTACGCAGTGGCTGCGGCCCTTCAGGGATACTTTATTCACAATATGAGTTGGGCAGAAAGAATTTTAAGCCTTATTGGAGGTCTTCTTCTAATTTATCCGGGAGGAGTAACTGATACAGTTGGTTTATGCTTGGTGGCATTCGTTCTTGTTGTTCAGATTATTTCAAGAAAGAAATTAAAGGTTTAAAATAAATATTGGTAAACTACTGAATAATCATAAGATTATTTTAGGGAAGGGGTATTTATAATGTTTACACAAATTTTTAACAATATGGATATAGTAGCATTTCTACTGTATTTTATTGCAATGATTGGTATTGGGCTATTCTTTTTTATTAAATCAAAGAATACTACAGAAAAAGATTATTTCCTTGGTGGTCGTCAGATGGGTCCTTGGGTTACTGCTATGAGTGCTCAGGCATCAGATATGAGTGCATGGCTTCTTATGGGGTTACCTGGCAGCATTCTTGCATTTGGTTTCGGTCAGGCATGGATAGGAATTGGTCTTGCTATCGGTACTGCTGCTAACTGGATATTAGTTGCAAAAAGACTTCGTAAATTTTCAAAAGCTGCAGGAGATGCTATCACATTCCCTCAGTATTTATCTAACCGTTTTGTATCAAAAAGCCACTTGTTAAGTGTTATTTGTGCTGTGGTTTTCCTTGTATGTTTTACAATTTACGTTGCATCTGCATTTGTTGCAGGGGCAGATGTTTTTACAACATTGGTTCCATCTCTTGATAAAAGTATTGCAATGATTATTTTTGCAGTAATAGTTTTGGTATACACATTCCTTGGTGGGTTTAATGCAGTATGCTGGACAGACTTTTTCCAGGGCTTACTTATGTTAGCCGCGCTTTTAATTGTTCCAACAGTTGTTTCTATTGTTAAAGACCTTGACCCAACAGCATTATCAACTGTTTACCAAGGCCCAAATGGGGAAGAGTTTGTATTTGTTGCTAATTTCTTTAACGCAAGTTGGCAGGATATTTTATCAGGCTTAGGATGGGGTCTTGGATATTTTGGTATGCCTCATATTATCGTAAGATTTATGGCTATTGAAAAACCATCTATGGTAAAGAAAAGCGCAACAGTTGCAATTATATGGGTTGTTTTATCTCTTGCTGCAACAATTATAATTGCATATCTTGGAAGAATGTTTGTATATTCTAACGGTACTGACTTATCAGAAGTACTGCTTAAAAACGGTAATCAGTCGCTTATATTTGTAGAACTTGCACGAGATGTTTTCCCTGCATTTATAGCAGGTCTTCTTCTTGCGGCTATCATTGCGGCTTCAATGTCTACTGCAGATTCTCAGCTGCTTGTTGCTGCATCTTCATTCTCAAGTGATTTATATAAACCTATTATAAGAAAGAATGCTTCAAATAAGGAAATGTTATGGGTAAGCCGTCTTATAGTTTTACTTATCGCATTTGTTGCATATTTTATTGCAAGTAGCGAAGGTGAAGCTGCTCAGGCTATTATGAACCTTGTATCTAATGCATGGGGTATCTTCGGTGCGGCATTCGGCCCTGCAGTTTTACTATCTTTATTCTGGAAGAGATTTACATATAAAGGCGCAGTTTCAGGTATTATTGCAGGTGCTATAGTAGATATGTTATGGCTATGGCTTCCTGTTTGTGCAGGTAAATCATTAACTGCTGTTACAGGCGTATATGAAATCATTCCTGGGTTTATAATTGGTGCTTTTGTTGCAATTATTGTAACATTATTTGATAAAGTTCCTTCTCAGGAAGTATTGGCAATCTATGAAAGAGCCACAAATAACGAAATAGACGACTAATTTATATTAAATACTTATAAAGAAAAATGACAATTTATTTGTCATTTTTCTTTTTTTATGATAGAATAAATCTGATAAATTAAAATCATAAAATAGGGAGGCAGCGTATGGCATGGTATGATGAAGCAGTATTTTATCACATATATCCGCTTGGGATGACAGGAGCGCCAAAACAAAATCATTATGGGCAACCTGAGCATAGATTAAACACCCTTATTCCTTTTGTTAAAAAAATAAAAGAAATGGGTTTTAATGCACTATATATCGGCCCATTATTTGAATCAGTGGGTCATGGATATGAAACTACTGATTATAAGAAGTTAGATACAAGGCTTGGCACAAATGAAGACTTGACTAACTTTGTTAAGGAATGTCATAAACAGGGGATACGAGTGGTTTTAGACGGAGTATTCAATCATACAGGGCGAGATTTTTTTGCTTTTAAAGACATCAGGGAAAACAGAGAATTATCAAAATATAAAGATTGGTATTGCAATGTTAATTTTTATGGAAATAATGAATACAATGACGGGTTTTCTTATGATAACTGGGGCGGTTATGATTTGCTTGTAAAATTAAATCAGAAAAACGCTGAAGTAAAAGACTATATATATAATATAATTCGTTTCTGGGTAGAAGAATTTGACATTGACGGAATTCGCCTTGATGCGGCAGATGTGCTTGATTTTAGTTATATGACTATGATTCGTCAGGCAGCAAATGAAGTAAAACCTGATTTCTGGCTTATGGGAGAAGTTATACACGGAGATTATATCCGTTGGGTAAACTCAGATACACTTCATTCTGTAACCAATTATCATTTGCATAAAGCACTTTATTCTGCTCATAATGACCATAACTATTTTGAAATTGCTCATACGGTTAAGCGTTTGTATGAGATGGGAGGAAACAAGTCCGACGGGCTTAAGTTGTATAATTTTACTGATAACCATGATGTTGAGCGTATTTATACCAAACTAAATAATAAAAGCCATTTTATACCTGTTCACATTCTTCTTTATACACTTCCTGGTATTCCGTCTGTATATTACGGTTCGGAATTCGGTATTGAAGGGAAAAAACAGTATGGGTCTGATGATTCTTTAAGACCGTATCTTCCATATGAAGAATATGTTAATTTAACTTTAAAAAATAATTTTGTTGACCTTATTACACGATTGGGCAATATAAGGAAAAATACAAAAGCATTGTCTTACGGGGAATATAAAGAACTGTTTTTAACAACTAATCAGTATGCATTTATAAGAGAGTATAATAATGAATATGCGATAATAACTGTTAATAACAGTGATAATGATTTTATGATGAAACTTCCTGCTAAAGATTATAAAGAATATACAGGCGCTCTTTTTGGCGAAAAGACATATGAAGAAGACGGATATATTACTGTAAATGTAAAGGCAAATTCGGGCGAAATATGGCTTCCTGAGGTTTCTTTTGATAAAAAGGTTAAACCTATTAAAATTAATATGAAAAGTACATCACAGAATGATAAAACATTTAAACAAAAGAAAGAAGAAATAAAAACTGTAAAAGAAACAGAAATTAAAAGTAATAAATCATATGAAGAAATGACGGTTAGCGAACTGCAAAATGCAATAATTAAAAGAATGGAACAAAACGGACCTGTTACAGAAAGAATGAGACAGGATGTTTTAGATAATGTATATCATAATTCTTTAGTAACATGGATTAAAAGTTTTAAATAATTATAAGGAGGTAAATTTTATGTATAAGTTTAAAGAGCAGCTAAAAAAAGAAACAAGGCTAAACTATGATGGCAAAGAAAGAATGTATTTAACCCACTTTACTGATTTTGATATTAAAAATGAGAAAGTTAAAATGTTTTCATTAGTTGAGTTAAACCCCGGAGAAGAGATAGGTTTTCATATTCACGAGGGAGAGAGTGAAACATATTACATAATTTCAGGTAAGGGTATTTATAGTGATAATGGCAAAGAGATTGAAGTTTCGTCAGGTGCAGTAACGCTAACACCGTCAGGCGAAGGACACGCTCTTAAAAATACAGGTGATAAAACACTTCAGTTTATTGCACTTATTGTTCTTGATTAAAGGAGAAAGAAATGAAAGTAGTTATAATTGACAGATTGACATTAGGCGATGACCTTGATATATCCTGTGCAAAAGAATTGGGTGAGGTTATTTGTTATGATTCTACACCTCAGGAATTAGTTAAAGAAAGAATAAAAGACTGCGATATATTATTTGTTAACAAGGCTAAACTTGACAAATCAAATTTAGAAGACGCAAAGAACTTAAAACTTATATGCGAAGCGGCAACAGGGTATGACAATATAGATATTAAATACTGTAAGGAAAGAGGAATAGCAGTATGTAACGTTCCTGGTTATTCTGTTTACAGTGTCTCACAGGTAACCGTGTCTATGGTTTTAAGCTTGGTAAATCACTTAAGTATTTACAATCGTTATACAAAAGACGGAACATATATAAAAAATAATTCTGCCAATATTTTAACCCCTGTATATAATGAACTTTATAATAAAACATGGGGAATTATAGGCTATGGTGCAATAGGAAAAAGAGTAGGAGAAGTTGCAAAAGCATTAGGCTGTAAATTAATAGTTAATAAAAGAACGCCTTGTGATGAAGCAGAATGTGTTGACATTGATACTCTTATTGAAAGAAGCGATATAATCACAGTTCATACGCCTTTATCAGAAGAAACACGAAATCTTATAAATAAAGAAAGAATCAAAAAAATGAAGAAAACTGCCATTCTTGTTAATACTGCAAGAGGTGCAGTTATTGATGAAGCGGCTATTTGTGATGCTGTTAAAAACAATGAGATTTCAGGTTTTGGTACAGATGTATATTCAAAAGAGCCTTTTGATGAAGAAAGCCCGTATATGAAAATAAAAGATTTGGATAATGTATGCCTTACACCTCATATGGCATGGGGAGCAAAAGAAGCAAGAGAAAGATGCTTTGACATTATGATTAAAAATGCAAAGTCATATTTATCAGGAGATAATAAAAACAGAATATGTTAAATTTAAAACCCATAATACCGTTGGTATTATGGGTTTTAAGTATTATACTGTTAATATTTCTTTTTCTTTTTCTTTTGCGATTTCATCAACATTCTTTATATATTTATCAGTAATTTTCTGAATTTTTTCTTCTGCTTCTTTAACATCATCTTCAGTAATCTGATTATCTTTTTTAAGAGCTTTGATTTTATCTATACCGTCTCTTCTGATATTTCTTATTGAAACTTTTGCGTTTTCAGCAATTTTGCTGACATCTTTAACAAGTGCTTTTCTTCTTTCTTCTGTAAGAGGAGGGAAGTTAAGTCTTATAACTTTTCCGTCATTTGTAGGGTTAATGCCAATATCGGATTTCTGAATTTCTTTTTCTATTTCTTTTAAAACTGAAGCATCCCATGGTTGAATAAGAAGAGTTTTTGCTTCAGGAACTGATATATTTCCAAGTTGGTTAATTGGTGTAGGAGTACCGTAGTATTCAACTTTGATTTTATCTAAAATTGAAGCGTTTGCTCTTCCTGCACGAATTGATGCATATTCGTGATTAAGTGCATCGATTGATTTTTGCATTCTTAATTCTGTATTATTAATTGTTTCTTTCATATCTTGTTAAGTCCTTTCTTAATATTATTCGCCAACATAAGTTCCGATTTTTTCGCCTTTAACAACCTTGATTATATTTTCAGGAATATCAAGACCAAAAACTTCGATAGGAATTTTATTATCCATACATAATGAAATGGCTGTAGAGTCCATAACCTTTAATCCTTTATTAAGAACATCTATGTACTTAATAGAATCATATTTTACTGCATTTTTATCAATGTTAGGGTCTGCAGAATAAACACCGTCAACATTTTTTGCAAGAAGAATAACTTCTGCTTCAATTTCTGCTGCTCTTAAAGATGCTGCAGTATCAGTAGAGAAGAAAGGATTTCCTGTTCCGCAACCGAACACGACAACTCTTCCTTTTTCAAGATGTCTTATTGCTTTATTTCTTATATACGGTTCTGCAATCTGTTTCATTTCAATACCTGTCTGAACTCTTGCAGGAACACCAACTGATTCTAAAGTATCTAAAATAGCAAGAGCATTGATAGTTGTGGCTAACATTCCCATATGGTCTGCACGGGTTCTGTCCATATTATCTCCGCTTCTGCCTCTCCAGAAGTTTCCGCCACCTACAACGATAGCAGTTTCGATGCCCATTTGTGTTAAAATTTTAACCTGTTCGCACACTTCTTTAATCTTTGTAAAATTAAGACCAAACCCTTCTTTGTTAGAAAGCGCCTCTCCGCTTAATTTTAAAAGAACTCTTTTGTATTTACAATAGCCCATAAAATCATCCCTTTCATTATGTAATTACTTAATTTTAATTATTATATCATATTCATTTTAATTTTTAAAGAATTATTTTCTATAATTTTAAAAAAATATTGATATTTTTATATGCTATTGATTTTTTAATAAAAAAATAGTAGAATAATTCTGTTATGAGTAATAAAAATTTATTTCTACCAATTACAACTGAAGAAATGCACCAAAGAGGATGGGAAGAGGTTGATTTTGGTTTAATTTCAGCCGATGCTTATGTTGACCACCCTTCTTTTGCTAATGCTATAATAGGAAGAGTAGTAGAAGACTGTGGGTTTAAGATAGGAATTATTTCTCAGCCTGACTGGAAAGATGATAACGCTTTTAAGATATTCGGCAAACCTAAATTTGCCTTTCTTATTTCAGGTGGTAATATTGACTCGATGGTTAATCACTATACTGTAAATAAGAAAAAAAGAAGTACAGATTCTTATTCTCCAGGTGGGAAAGCAGGACTTCGACCTGACAGGCCTACTATTGTTTATGCAAACAAAATAAGAAGTATATATAAAAATGTGCCTGTTATAATAGGCGGAATAGAAGCCTCATTAAGAAGATTTGCCCACTATGACTACTGGCAGGATAAGGTTAAAAGATCTGTCTTATGCGATTCCCAGGCAGACCTTTTATGCTACGGTATGGGCGAGAGAGCCATTAAGGAAATTGTTACAAGGCTTGGTAACGGCGAGGATATAAAAACA
The DNA here is from genome assembly GCA_017554615.1 of Clostridia bacterium. Taxonomy (NCBI): domain Bacteria; kingdom Bacillati; phylum Bacillota; class Clostridia; species Clostridia bacterium. The sequence goes on along the minus strand of JAFZHY010000006.1, from coordinate 23,836 downwards.
CTTACCGATATAAAAGGAACATGTTATCTTACAAAAGATATTGAAAATATTAAAGATTATATAATGCTTCCGTCATATGAGGAAGTTAGCGAGAGTAAAACAAAATATGCTAAGTCTGTTAAAATTCAGTACGAAGAGCATAACCCATGTATTGGTAAAATTCTAATAGAAAAACAAAATGATAATATTTATCTTGTTCAGAACCCTCCTCAAAAAGTTTTAACAAGGCAGGAACTTGATAAAGTATATTCGTATAACTATCAGAGAAAATGGCATCCTTTATATGATAAATATGGGGGAGTTCCTGCTATTGACGAAGTTAAGTTTTCAATTATATCCGAGCGTGGATGTTTTGGCGGATGTAATTTCTGTTCTCTTGCCTTTCATCAGGGAAGAGTAGTTTCGTCAAGAAGTGAAAAATCAATATTAAGCGAAGTTAAGAAAATGGTATATGACGAAGACTTTAAAGGATATATTCACGATGTGGGAGGGCCTACTGCCAACTTCAGATATCCTTCGTGTGATAAGCAGGATAAATGGGGAGCATGTAAAGAAAGACAATGTCTTGCCCCTACACCTTGTAAAAATTTAAAGGTTTCACACACAGAATACTTAAATCTTCTTCGTAAAATAAAAGAAATTGACGGGGTAAAGAAAGTGTTTATCCGTTCGGGTATCCGCTTTGACTATCTTGTTTATGATAAAAACAATGAGTTTTTTAAAGAATTAGTAAAAGACCATGTTTCAGGTCAGTTAAAAGTTGCCCCTGAACATTGCTCAAAAAGGGTATTGTCTTTAATGGGTAAACCTGAAATAAAGGTTTTTAATAATTTCAGAGAAAAGTTTTTTAAATATTCAAAACAGGCAGGGAAAGAGCAGTATATTGTTCCTTATCTTATGTCATCTCATCCCGGAAGTACACTTTCTGATGCTATTGAACTTTCAGAATATTTAAGGGATATAAATTATCAGCCTGAACAGGTTCAGGACTTTTATCCTACACCTGGAACAATCTCTACCTGTATGTATTACACAGGGTTAAACCCTATTAATATGGAAAAGGTGTTTGTTCCTAAAACATATAAAGAAAAAAATATGCAAAGAGCCCTTTTACAATATAGAAAAAAAGAAAACTACGAAACAGTTAAAGAAGCGCTCATTATTGCAGGAAGAAAAGACCTTATAGGCTTTGATAAAAAATGTCTTATAAAACCAAGGATAACTAAGAATAAAACTAAGGAAACGAAAGGAAAAACGGAAAATGAACGCACAAATAATAAACGGAAAACAAGTCTCACAAAACATAAAGGAAAAAATAAAAAAAGAAGTGGAAGAACTAAAAAATAAAGGTATAGTTCCAGGTCTTGCAGTTGTTATTGTTGGTAATAACCCTGCATCAAGAGTTTATGTCAACTCTAAAAAGAAGGCGTGTGAAGAACTTGGTATGTACTCAGTTGAATATGCGCTAAAAGAAGAAACAACAGAGGAAGAACTTTTAGAACTTATCAGTAAACTTAATTACGATGATAAAATAAACGGTATATTGGTTCAGCTTCCTTTACCAAAACATCTTGACGAAAAACTTATTATAAATACAATTATCCCTGAAAAAGATGTTGATGCATTTCATCCTGTAAATGTGGGTAAAATTATGATAGGAGATTTTAATTTTCTTCCTTGTACACCTGCAGGTGTTATGGAACTTATTAAAGAAACAGGCATTGATATTTCTGGTAAAGAATGTGTTATAATCGGAAGAAGCAATATAGTAGGTAAACCACAGGCAATGCTTATGCTTCATAAAAACGCAACTGTTACAATCTGCCACTCTAAAACAAAAGATTTAGCTGAAGTTGTTAAAAGAGCCGATATAGTTGTAGCAGCAGTCGGTGTTGCTAAAATGGTTACAAAAGATATGGTAAAAGAAGGCGCTGTTGTAATAGATGTTGGTATGAACAGACTTCCTGACGGTAAATTATGCGGTGATGTAGATTTTGACGGTGTGTCAGAAGTTGCATCATTTATAACCCCTGTTCCAGGCGGAGTAGGGCCTATGACAATAGCAATGCTTATGCAAAATACACTTACTGCGGCAAAATTAAAGGCGGGGCTTATATGAGAATAGATAAATATTTAAAAATTTCAAGACTTATAAAGAGAAGAAGCGTTGCCAATGAGGCTTGTGAACAAGGCAGAATCAGTGTTAACACAAAAGTAGTTAAACCGTCATATGATGTTAAAATAGGCGATGAACTTTCTATTCGTTTCGGCGACCGTGAAGTTAAAATAAGAGTAACTAATCTTAGCGAACATGTAAAAAAGGAAGAGGCTTCCTCAATGTTTGAGGTAATACTGTAATAAATAGGCACCAACCGGAATATATTAGTTTCGGGAGGTGCTTTTTTTATGGCTGAAGAATCAAGAAATCAAAATATATTATTGGAAGGAAGAAAAAGGCTTGAGATAACAGGTGTCAAAGAAGTGGAAAGTTTTGATGATAATTCAGTAGTTCTTATAACTGATCTTGGAACATTATCAATAAAAGGGAATAACATAAAAATTGAAAAACTTAATCTTGATATGGAGGAAATATCTGCAACAGGAGACTTTTATTCTTTGGAATATCTTACTGATGAAAGAACAAAACACTCAGTTTTTTCAAGAATGTTCAGGTAAAAAAATATGGAAATAACAGTTTTAGACCAGACTATTTCTTTTTTGTATTCCGCTTTTTCTGGATTTATTCTTGGAATGTTTTTTGATTTTTTTAAATGCTTAAAGAATATAGTTTTTAAAAATAAGATTACAAGAGATTTTATAGATGTTATTTTTGTTATGACTTCTGCAATTTTTGTATTCTTTTCCTTCTATCAGATTTGCGCACTTAATTTTAGATTTTACCATATTTGCGGTTTTATATTGGGTATAGTTATATACTTTTGTTCAGTAAACAGAATAGTTTATAAAATCCTTGAAAAAATTTTAATAATTTTAAGAGAAATTTTAAAAATTCTATTGTATCCTGTAAAATTATTTGTTATAATATTATCAGGTTTTTTTCGGCTTGTAAAAAAAGTGGTTGAAAAGCCCTTGGGATGTATTAAAAACACTTATGCTAAAACAGTCTTTGGCATAAAGAATGTTATTAAAAGAAAAGGGAAGATATAGAATGAAAATTAATGTTAAAAGATTTTCGGTTTTTCTTATGATTCTTGCTACCATTTATGTTGGCATTATGCATTATCAGGCAGCAGTTGACGGGATGAATATCAAGAGTGAAAAAGAAAAGTATATTGGCCTTATAGATGAAGAAACAAAGAAAAACGAAGAGCTTAAAAAAGAAGATGCAAATCTTGACACTGCTGATTCGTATGAAACTATCGCAAGAGATGACTTGGGTCTTTTAAAATCTAATGAAACAGTTTTTATCAACCCTGATATGAATTAAAAAAAACTTTAAAAAATATATTGACAAATTCTTTTTATTATGTTATTATCTTTTAGTAATCAATTCTGATTGCATTTGCCGGAGTGGCGGAACTGGCAGACGCCCAGGACTTAAAATCCTGTGGGAGGCGACTCCCGTACCGGTTCGATTCCGGTTTCCGGCACCAGAAAAAAAGACAGTTTTCGTTTGAAAACTGTTTTTTTTTCATCGATATAAATCTCTTGCGAGATTTTCGATGTGTCATAAATGACTCGATATATGCTATCGCACTCGATATGTTGCTGACGCAACGAGATTTATATTATATCGAGTTTGAGCATAGAGAAAACATATCGATTTTACGAAGTAAAAATATCGAGCAAACGAAGTTTGCATATCGACTAAAACAACTCATATTCATTATGTATATAAAAAGCAAGAAAAAAGCGTACTGAAAATTCAGTACGCTTTTTTAGCGGTATATTTCATTATTTTATTTTTTTGTTAAAAATGTTACATTTTAATTATATTTTCCACTGTTTTTCTATAATTTTATTATCCGTTTCTATTGAATTTTATTATATAATATGTTATCATTAAATGAATTATAATGCGTTAATATTTTTTATAATAAACAAGCGAGGGAAGAATTATGAACAAAAATCCAAAAGTTGCTCTTATTATGGGCAGTGATTCAGATTATGAAGTATTAAAACCTGCAATAAGTTTTTTAAAGGAAAACGGTGTTGAAGTTATGTGTAATGTTATGAGTGCACACAGAACTCCTGACCTTGCCAAAGACTTTGCAAAGAATGCAGAAGATAACGGAATAGAAGTAATTATAGCGGCAGCCGGTATGGCGGCTCATCTTCCGGGCGTTCTTGCTGCGTTTACAACGGTTCCTGTTATAGGAATTCCTGTTAAAGGGAAAGCATTAGACGGTATGGATGCTCTTTATTCTATTGTTCAGATGCCTGCAGGTATCCCGGTTGCAACTGTTGGTATAGATAATTCCAAAAATGCTGCAATACTTGCTGTTCAGATTCTTTCTTTAAAATATCCTTATCTTAAAGATAATATGAAAAAATTTAAAGAAGATATGAAAAATGAAGTTATAAAAAAAGATGAAAGACTTCAACAAAAAATCAAAGCAGAATGTTAGTTTTTAGAGGAGTAATTAAATGAACACTTTGGATATTAAAGATTTTGAAAAAATAAAAGAAGAATGTGGTGTATTCGGTATATTTTCCAATGAGGAAAATCTTGATGTAGCCCGTCTTACAAATTTTGGTCTGTTTGCTATTCAGCACAGAGGTCAGGATGCTTGTGGTATAGCAGTTAATGATAACGGAACGATTGTATATCATAAAAATTTAGGTACTGTTCCTGAAGTTTTTGACGATGTGGTGCTTAACCACTTAACAGGGCAGATTGCAGTTGGCCATGTCCGTGCGGCAACTGCTGAGAGTAATTCAAGAGAAAACGCTCAGCCTCTTGTTACCAAATATGTAAAAGGAACATTAACTCTTGCCCACAACGGAACACTTACCAATGCAAAAAGTTTAAGAGAAGAATTAGAACAATCAGGTGCACTTTTCCAGGGAACAAGTGATACTGAAATTCTTGCATATCTTATTGCAAAAGAAAGGTTGTTTACCCATTCAGTAGAAGATGCGATTGAAAATATGCTTAAAAAAATTATAGGTGCATATGCATTTATAGTTATGTCTCCGTCAAAACTTATCGGCGTAAGAGACCCTAAAGGTATGAAACCTTTATGTATCGGTAAATATAAAAATTCATATGTTTTAGCATCTGAATCTGTTGCTTTTGATGCGATAAATGCAGAATTTGTAAGAGATGTTGAACCAGGCGAAATTGTTGTTATCACAAAAGACGGTATAAAATCAATTTTACCTAAACAAAAATGCGATTCAAAACTTTGTATATTTGAGCATGTATACTTTGCAAGACCTGACAGTATAATTGACGGTGCGAGTGTATATGATGCAAGAAAAGAAGCAGGTAGATATTTAGCCCGTCAGAAACCTGTTGAAGCAGATGTTGTTATTGCTGCACCCGATTCAGGAATATCTGCGGCAATAGGCTATTCGCAGGAATCAGGCATTCCTTATGAAGTAGGGCTTATGAAAAACAGATATATTGCAAGAACATTCATTCAGCCTACTCAGGAAATGAGAGAAAATGCAGTTAGAATTAAACTTAATGCCCTAAAGAGTGTTGTGAATGGTAAAAGAGTTATTTTAATTGATGACTCTATCGTTAGGGGCACAACTTCAAAAAGAGTTGTTTCTCTGTTAAGGGAAGCAGGGGCAAAAGAAGTTCATATGAGAATAAGTTCACCTGCATTTTTATATCCTTGTTATTTCGGAACTGATGTTGGTTCACAGAGCGACCTTGTTGCAGTTGACAGAACAGTTGATGAAATAAATGAACTTATAGGCTCAGATTCACTTGATTATTTAACACTGGAAAATCTTCTTAAAACACCAATAGGTTCAAAATGCGGATTCTGTACAGCATGTTTTACCGGAGAATATCCAATAGATATAAGCGAAGTTTCAAGCAAAAGTGATTTTAGTCCTCACTACATTAAAAAACTCTATATAAACAAATAAGATTTAAAAGGAGATACAGATTATGAGTAATGCATATAAAGCAGCCGGTGTTGACGTTACAGCCGGATATGAAGCAGTTAATTTAATGAAAAAACACGTTAAGAAAACATTTATTGATGGTGTTATGACAGATATTGGCGGATTTGGCGGTCTTTTTGAGATTGGCACAAATTATAAAAATCCTGTTTTGGTATCAGGCACAGACGGTGTTGGTACTAAACTTAAAATTGCTTTTTTAACAGACAAGCATAACACAATTGGTCAGGATTGTGTTGCAATGTGTGCAAATGATATTGCATGTTCAGGCGCTAAACCATTGTTTTTCCTTGATTATCTTGCAGTTGGTAAAAATGTTCCTGAAAAGGTTGCAGATATCGTTTCAGGTGTTGCTGACGGATGTGTTATGTCAGGCTGTGCGCTTATCGGTGGCGAAACTGCAGAAATGCCAGGTTTTTATTCTGTTGATGAATATGACCTTGCAGGTTTCTGCGTTGGTATAGTTGACAAAGAAAATATTATAGACGGTAAAAGCATCAGTGTTGGGGATACTTTGATTGGTGTTGCATCAAGTGGTGTTCACTCAAACGGTTATTCTCTTGTAAGAAAAATATTTGACCTAAACTGTGAAGATTCTTTAGCAAAAGATAAACTTAATAAATATTATGACGAACTTGGTAAAACTCTTGGAGAAGAACTTATCACACCTACAAAGATTTATGTTAAGACTATCTTAGGTCTTAACGAACAAGTTAAAATTAAAGGTATCTCTCATATTACAGGTGGAGGTTTTTACGAAAATATTCCAAGAATGTTAAATGAAGGTCAGTCTGCAAAGGTTATAAAAGACTCTTTTGAAGTGCTTCCTATATTTAAACTTATGGCAAAACTTGGAGAAGTTTCCCAAAAAGATATGTTTAACACATTTAATATGGGAATAGGTCTTGTTATGGCAGTTGATAAAAATGATGCCGAAAAAGCAGTTGACATTCTTAACAAGATGGGCGAAAATGCATACATAATCGGTGAAGTTATAAGTGGCACAAGGGAAGTGGAAATATGCTAAATATTGCAGTTTTAGTTTCCGGCTCCGGAAGTAATCTTCAGGCTATTATCGATGAAATGGAAAAGGGCGAAATTAACGGTAAAATAGTTACTGTTGTTTCAAATAAAGAGGGAGTATACGCAATAGAACGTGCGAAAAATCACAATATTCCTAATAAAGTTATAATAAGTAAAGGCAATGATAACTTCTGTGATGAACTGCTTTTACATCTTAGAGAAAACAAAGTAGACCTTATCGTTCTTGCAGGATTTTTGTATATTTTAAAGGGCGATATTTTAAAAGAATATTCAGACAGAATAATAAATGTTCATCCGTCTTTAATTCCGTCTTTTTGCGGCGATGGTTTTTATGGGCTTAAAGTTCATGAAGAAGCACTTAATTACGGTGTTAAAGTAACAGGTGCAACAGTTCATTATGTTAACGAGATAACAGACGGAGGAAAAATTATTCTGCAAAAGGCAGTAGATATAAAAGAGGGGGACACTCCTGAAATTCTTCAGAGAAGAGTTATGGAAGAAGCAGAGTGGAAAATACTTCCTCAGGCTGTAAAATTAATTTGTAACGGAGGGTTATAATGAAACTACTTAATTTATATGATGAATTAAAAAATAATACCTATCCTGGAAGAGGTATAGTAATCGGAAAATGTGATTGCGGTTGCTCTATGGTTATAGCGTATTTTATAATGGGAAGAAGCGAAAACAGTCGTAACAGAATATTTTTAGAAGACGGAGAGGGCATTAAAACCAAGGCATTTGACGAAAAGAAATTGGTTGACCCAAGCCTTATCATTTATTCTCCTGTAAGAGTAATAGATTCTAAAACAATAGTTACAAACGGAGACCAGACTGATACAGTTTATGATTTTATAAAAGACGGTAAAACTTTTGAAGAAGCGTTAAGAACAAGAAGATATGAGCCTGATGCTCCAAACTTCACACCAAGAATTTCAGGTATCGTTGAAGGCGATTTTTATAAATTGTCAATTCTAAAAAGTGCTGACGGCGATGGCGACGGCGACCACAGATATTTTTACGAATATTATAACACTAAACCAGGAATCGGTCATTTTATTCATACATATAAATGCGACGGTAATCCTATTCCATCTTTTGAGGGAGAGCCTGAAAAAGTAGAATTAAAAGGCGATATTGATACATTTACAAAAAATGTATGGGAAGCATTAAACCCTGATAATAAAGTTTCTTTATTTGTAAGATACATCAACTTAGAAACAGGAAAATCTGACACAAGAATTATCAATAAAAATGTATAAAGGTGATTAAGATGAAAGAAATAGAATTAAAATATGGTTGTAATCCAAACCAGAAACCTGCAAAAATATTTGCAAAAAACGGTGAATTACCACTTAAAGTATTAAACGGAAAACCAGGATATATAAATTTTCTTGATGCTTTTAACAGTTTTCAGCTTGTAAAAGAATTAAAGAAAGCAACTAATCTTCCTGCTGCTGCATCTTTTAAACATGTAAGCCCTGCAGGTGCTGCAGTTTACAGAGAAATGTCTGATACTTTAAAGAAAATATATTTTGTTGATGATTTGGAACTTTCTCCACTTGCTACTGCATATGCTGCAGCAAGAGGTGCTGACAGAATGTCATCATACGGTGATTTTATCGCGCTTTCTGAAATTTGTGATGTGCCGACTGCAAAACTTATCCACAGAGAAGTTTCAGACGGTGTTATTGCTCCTGGTTATGAGCCTGAAGCATTAGAAATTTTAAAATCAAAAAGAAAAGGAACATATAATATAATCGAAATGGATATTAACTATGTTCCAGAAGTAATAGAACATAAAGACTGTTTTGGAATAACCTTTGAACAGGGAAGAAACAATATTGAAATCAATATGGATGCTCTCTCACAAATTGTAACTGATAACAAGGAAATTCCTGAAAATGCAAAGATTGATTTGCTTATAGCGCTTATAACACTTAAATATACTCAGTCAAACTCTGTATGTTATGTTAAAGACGGACAGGCTATCGGTATCGGAGCAGGTCAGCAATCAAGAATTCACTGTACACGTCTTGCAGGTAATAAGGCAGATGTATGGTATCTAAGACAGCACGAAAAAGTTCTTAATCTTCCTTTTAAAGAAGATATAAGACGAGCTGACAGAGATAATACAATAGATGTATATGTTTCTGACGATTATATGGATGTTTTGGAAGACGGAATATGGGAAAACTTCTTTACTAAAAAACCTGAGCCTTTAACAAGAGAAGAAAAGAAAGAATGGTTAAAAACTCTTGATAATGTTGCATTAGGTTCTGACGCTTTCTTCCCGTTTGGCGATAATATTGAAAGAGCACATAAGAGCGGAGTTAAATATATTGCTCAACCGGGTGGTTCTATCCGTGATGATAATGTTATAGAAACCTGTAATAAATATGGTATAGCAATGGCGTTTAACGGTATAAGACTGTTCCACCATTAAAATTAAATTTGAGAGGAAAACTTTTATGAATATATTAGTTGTGGGAAGTGGCGGAAGAGAACATGCCATTGTTAAAAAAATAAGTGAAAGTAAAAAAGTATCTAAAATATATTGCGCACCAGGTAACGGTGGCATTTCAGATATAGCAGAATGTGTACCGATAAAGGTAATGGAATTTGATAAACTTATCGAATTCGCAAAATCAAATAATATTGACCTTACAGTTATCGGCCCTGACGATCCGTTGGTATACGGAATATCTGATGCATTTATAAATGCAGGTCTTAAAGTTTTCGGTCCTGTTAAAGAGGGAGCGCAGATAGAAGGAAGTAAAGTTTTTTCAAAAGAACTTATGAAAAAATATAACATTCCTACTGCAAAATACGAAGTCTTTGAAGACTATGATAAAGCATTAAATTATATCAAAAGCGAAAATACATATCCTGCAGTTATTAAAGCAGAAGGTTTAGCGCTTGGAAAAGGCGTTATAATTGCCAATGATTTTGATGAGGCACAAGATGCTTTAAAAGAAATTATGGTTGATAAAATATTTGGCGATTCAGGCAACCGTGTTGTTATAGAAGAATTTTTAACAGGCCCTGAAATATCCGTTTTATCATTCTGCGACGGAGAAACTATTGTTCCTATGGTTTCTGCTCAGGACCACAAGAGAGCATATGATAACGATAAAGGCCCTAACACAGGTGGAATGGGTACATTCTCTCCAAGCAGAATTTATACAAAAGAACTTGAAGATGAATGTATGAATAATATCTTTATTCCAACTGTAAAGGCATTAAGAAGCGAAGGAATTATCTATAAAGGAGTAATTTTCTTCGGGCTTATGTCAACAAAAAACGGAGTAAAGGTTATAGAATATAACGCAAGATTTGGCGACCCTGAAACTCAGGTTGTTCTTCCTCGCCTTAAAACAGATATTGTGGATATATTCTGTGCAGTATGCGATGGCACATTAGATAAGATAAATGTTGAGTGGGAAGATAATGCTTGTGTATGCGTTGTTGAAGCATCAGGCGGTTACCCTAAAAAATATCAGACAGGCTATGAAATTTACGGTCTTGATACTGTGTCAGATAATGTTTTTGTTTATCATGCAGGAACTAAAAAAGAAGACGGAAAATACTATACTCAGGGTGGCAGAGTGCTTGGTATAACAGCAAAATCAAAAGACCTTGATACTGCAATAGCCGATGCATATAATGCTGTTGATAATATAACTTTTACTGATGTTCATTACAGAAAGGATATCGGCATAAAATGATAAGTCAGAGTATTGCCAAAGTAAATTTATTTCTTCAAAGTTTATGTGTAAAACTTGAAGAAAATAATGATATATTTAAAAGCATACTTGTTACATATAAATCAGGTGTTAAGGAATACTTTTTAAAAATTTATTATGAAGATAGCCTTGTTGTTGATTACCTTGGCGAAAAAAGAGAAATTAAAATAAAAGATATTCCTTATGTTATATCAAAAGAACTTGATAAGTATGACAGTGTAGTTATAGATTATATTGACAGAATTTCCACATTGGAAATTGTAGCAGATAATAAAAATGTATATTCAACCAACAAGAAAACATCAAGTGAAGATATAGTTGTTAAAAATTCTACTGTTGGCGGAAGAGAATATATAATAAAAGGGGAAAGCTCTGAGCCTCTTCTTAAGGCTATAGGAATAATGGCGGATAACGGTAAAATCAAAAATGATATGGTAAGAAAATATAACCAGATTGACCGTTTTATTGAACTTATTTCTGATATTGATTTTTCCAAAGACTCTAATATTTTAGACTGTGCGTGTGGGAAAAGTTATCTTTCTTTTGCTGTAAACTACTATGTAACAGAAATTCTTAAAAAGAAATGTTTTGTTTATGGTATTGACTATAACGAAGATGTTATTAAAGCGTCAAATAAAATAAAAGAGCAACTTAATTACAACAATATGCAGTTTTTAAAGGAAGACTTAAGGGAATTTTATTTAAATAAAAAAATAGACCTTGTAATTTCTCTTCATGCATGCGATATTGCAACCGATTATGCTATTTATTCGGGTATAAAGCATAAATCAAAAGCAATAATATGTGTTCCTTGTTGCCATAAAGAGTTATCTAATCAGATTAAATATGAGCCATTTTCAGATATTTTAAAACATGGTATATTTAATCGCAGATTTTGTGATATATTAACCGATGCATTAAGAACACTTCTTTTGGAGGCAAACGGATATAAGGTTTCAGTTATTGAATATACTTCTCCGCTTGATACTCCTAAAAATATAATGTTAAAAGCAATAAAAGTGTCTTCCAAGAATGAAAAGGCACTTAACAAATACTATGAACTTAAAAAACAGTTTGGTGTAAACCCTACTCTTGAATGGCTTCTTACATCGGATGAGGTGAATGTATGAAAAAATGTGTTTTATATGACAGAGATTGTATAGATTGCAACGAATGTAATATTTGTGATTTGGATTCTAACAAGATTTGTGATAACTGTGAAAAATGCCTTCATCTTGAAGATAATGACTATAAAGGAGTAGTTATTGACGAAATTTTATCAGAAAAAGACTACACTAAAGATGAAGAATAAAAAATAGGGGGTGGAGAAAATTAAGCCTTTAGCAGACAGAATAAGACCGCTTGATATAAATGAAGTTTTTGGTCAGGAACATTTGATTGGAGAAGGCAAAATATTAAGGAATATTATTGAAACAAAAAATATTCCCAATATGATTTTCTACGGGCCACCCGGAACAGGCAAAACTACTATTGCCAATATTCTTGCGAATATTTCAAATAAAAAACTATATAAATTAAATGCAACTAATGCATCCGTTTCGGATATAAAAGATATAATTGACGACCTTGGAGGCTTTGACTCTATGGGAGGCGTTTTATTATATTTAGACGAAATTCAGAATTTTAATAAAAAGCAACAGCAATCTTTATTATCATTTATAGAAGACGGAAGTATAACACTGATAGCATCCACAACTGAAAATCCGTATTTTTATGTTTATAATGCTATTTTATCGCGTTCATCAGTTTTTGAATTTAAACCGTTAACAACTTCTGATGTTAAAAAAGCAGTATTAAGAGCAATAAAAATACTTAACGAAGAAAGAAAAGTATCTTTTTCATCTGATGCCATAAACCATATATGCGAAGTAAGTGGCGGAGATGTAAGAAGTGCTGTCAATATGGTTGAACTTTTATATTTTTCTAAAATGGATGAAAGTGAAATTACTTTGGAAGAAGTAGAAAACGCCATATTTAAAAAATCGTTAAGGTCTGATAAATCGGATGATAATCATTATGATGTCTTAAGTGCATTTCAGAAGTCTGTAAGGGGAAGCGCCCCTGACGCTGCAATACATTATCTTGCAAGGCTTATAGAGGGCGGAGATATAAAATCTGCCATAAGAAGACTTTTGGTAATTGCGAGTGAAGATATCGGCCTTGCTTATCCTCAGGCAGCAAGTATTGTTAATTCTCTATGTAATTCTGCACTTATGCTTGGTTTACCTGAAGCAAGAATACCTCTTGCACAGGCTACAATTCTTCTTGCTACTTCTCCTAAATCAAATTCTTCAATATCTGCAATAGACAGTGCTATATTTGATTTAAAGAATAAAGACTGCGGAGATATTCCTCTCCATTTAAAAGATGCGCATTACAGCGGAGCATCAAAATTAGGAAGAGGAAAAGAATATAAATACCCTCATTCTTATACTGATTCATATGTTTTGCAACAGTATCTTCCGGATAATATCAAAAATGCAAAATATTATGAATATGGTAATAATAAAGTTGAAAGAGCAACTAAAGAATATTGGGAAAAAATAAAAGGGAAATAAGAACATCACTAAAAATTAAAAGTTTTTTGTGAAATTATATATAAAGGAATGAAGAATATGAAAGAAAAATTCTATATAACAACTGCCATTGCATATGCATCAAGAAAACCTCATATTGGAAACACTTATGAAATCGTATTATCTGATGCTATTGCAAGATTTAAAAGACTTTTAGGATACGATGTATATTTTCTGACAGGTACAGATGAACACGGTCAGAAAATTCAGTTAGAGGCAGAAAAACAGGGTATAAACCCTCAGGAATATGTTGATAAAGTTGCAGGGGATATAAAAGTTATCTGGGATTTAATGAATACTACCTATAACCAGTTTATAAGAACAACTGACCCTATGCATAAGAAAACAGTTCAGAAAATTTTTAAGAAACTGTATGACAAAGGGGATATTTATAAGGGAGAATACGAAGGGCATTATTGCACACCTTGTGAATCTTTCTTTACTAAAACCCAACTTGTAGATGGTAAATGTCCTGACTGTGGAAGAGAAGTAACTCTTACTAAAGAGGAAGCATATTTCTTTAAAATGAGCAAATATGCAGACAGATTGATTGAATATATTGAAAATAATCCTGATTTTATTGTGCCTGAATCAAGAAAAAAAGAAATGGTAAATAATTTCTTAAAAGCAGGTCTTCAGGATTTATGTGTATCCCGTACATCTTTTACATGGGGTGTTCCTGTTACATTTGACGAAGGGCATGTTATATATGTGTGGATAGATGCATTGTCAAACTATATCACAGCATTAGGTTATGACCCTGAAAATCCGTCAGAATTATTTAATAAAAACTGGCCATGTGATGTTCATGTTATCGGAAAAGATATTTTAAGATTCCATACTATTTACTGGCCTATTATGCTTATGGCTCTTGATATTCCTCTTCCTAAGCAGATTTTCGGCCATCCTTGGTTATTATCAGGCGATGATAAAATGAGTAAATCTAAGGGAAATGTTATGTATGCTGATGACCTTGTTCGTCACTTTGGCGTTGACGGGGTTAGATTTTATCTTCTATCTGAAATGCCATACGCTCAGGACGGTACAATAAGTTATGATAATATTATAGCAAGATATAATTCTGAACTTGCAAACACATTGGGTAACCTTGTTAACCGTTCGGTTGCAATGGTTAACAAATATTTTGGCGGAGTTATCGAAAAATCATCATATGAAGATGAATATTCTAAAGACTTAAAAGAATGTGCTTTAAATACAGTTAAAATTGTTACTGATAAAATGAACGAATTTAAAGTAAGCGATGCTTTGTCTGAAATATTCAATCTTTTAAGAAGAAGTAATAAATATATAGATGAAACAACTCCATGGGTTCTTGCAAAGAATGAAGAAGATAAGGATAAACTTAACGCCTGTCTTTATAATCTTATAGAAACAATAAGAATTTCTGCTGTGCTTTTATCTTCATTTCTTCCTGAAACATCTTTAAATATACTTTCACAGATAAATATTAAAGATGTGTCATACGAAAGTATTAAAACATTCGGTAATATAGAAAACTCTCATAAAGTAGGGGAAGGCTCACCTTTATTCGCAAGAATTGACGAGGGCGAAAAGTTGAAAGAAATTGAAGCAGAAATTGAAGCATCCACAGTTAAAGCACCTGAATTTAAGGAAGAAATTGAGTTTTCAGATTTTGAAAAATTAGATTTAAGAGTAGCAAAAGTTATAAACTGCGAAAAGGTTGAAAAAGCAGATAAACTTCTTAAATTTACTCTCGATGTTTCTGGTACTACCAGAACAATAGTTTCAGGCATTGCAAAATATTATAAGCCCGAAGATTTAATAGGTAAAAATGTTGTTATAATTGCAAACCTAAAACCTGTTAAATTAAGAGGAATTATGTCAGAAGGAATGATTTTATCTTCTGATGATAATGGCAGTATAAAAATAGTTGAAATTGACGGCTTGGTTAATTCAGGAGCGACTATATGCTAAGTTTTTTTGATTCACATGCTCATTATATGGATGAAAGATTTGATGAAGACAGAAACGAACTTCTTATTTCACTTAATAAAGAAGAAAATGTGGAATATATTATGAATGTTTCTTATGATATACCTTCGTCTTATAAAACCGCTCAACTATGTGATAAATATAATTTTTGTCTTGGTGCAGTCGGTGTTCATCCGCATGATGCAGATTCTGTAACCAACAGCGACTATGACTTATTAAGAAAACTTTGCGAACATAAAAAGATTCTGGCAATAGGCGAAACAGGCCTTGATTATCACTATGATAATTCAGAAAGAGAAAAGCAGAAGATAGAATTTGCAAATCATCTTGATTTGGCAAAAGAACTTAAACTGCCTGTTATAATTCACGAAAGAGAAGCAGTTAAAGACGCGCTTGATATTGTGCTTTCAAAAGATAATGTTGGTGTTTTTCATTGTTTCTCAGGTAGTGTGGAAACTGCAAGGATATTATTAAATAAAGGTTATTATATTTCATTTGCAGGGCCCGTAACATTTAAGAACGCAAAATATGTAAAGGAAGTTGCAAAGTATGTTCCCGATGACAGGTTTTTAATAGAAACCGATTGTCCGTATCTTGCTCCTCATCCAAAAAGAGGGGAAAGGAACAATTCTTCCAATTTAAAATATATTGTAGAAGAAATTGCAACTTTAAGAGAAGACACAGTAGAAAATATAGCAAAATTAAGTTTTGATAATGCCAGAAGATTATTTGGAGTGTAAATATGTTAACTAACAGATTGGAAACTGTAAAAAATCTTGTAGAAAAATCAGATACTGTTTTTGATGTGGGAACTGACCATGGTTATGTTCCCATATCTTTAATAAAGGAAAAAAGAGCAAACAGGGTAATTGCTGCAGATATAAATATAGGGCCGCTTGACAATGCTAAGAAAAATATCCGTCTTGCAGGTCTTAGCGAAAAAATAGAACTTAGATTAGGCAGTGGAATATGCCCTATGCAAAAAGACGAAGCAGATACTGTTATTATTGCAGGGATGGGTGGAATACTAATCTCTGAAATCTTAAACGAAAGTTACGAAAAAGCGCAATGCGTTAATAAATTTATTCTTCAGCCTATGTATTCTCAGGACTATTTAAGAAAATATCTTATAAACAATGGGTTTAAAATAGTAAAAGAAATACTCTCAAAAGAGAATGAGAAGATATACAATATTTTAGTTGTAACGCCTGGAAAAGAAGAAAAAAATTATGACAATGAAAGTTTCTTGATTTTAGGGCATCCAGATAATCATAATAAAGACGATATTTATAACTATTACATAAAATTAAGAAGAAAACAGGCACTAAATGTTTTAGATAAGTTGAATAATGCTAAATCTGATAAAGAGGAAGAAAAGAATAGGTTAAAAACTTTTCTTTTGGATGTGGAGAAATATTATGAGTAAACTTAGAAAAATTTATGATATTTTTGAAAGAGAATTTCCATCGAATTTAAAAGAAGAATGGGATAATGTGGGCCTTATGGTAGGAGATTTAGACTGTGAAATCTCTAAAGTTTTAGTAGCGCTTGATTGCACAATGGATGTAATAGATGAGGCTATAAGTATAGGTGCAAACCTTATTATCACACATCATCCTTTTATATTCTCGCCACTTTTTTCTATTGATTATTCTCTAAACTTCGGTAAAAAGATAAAAAAAATTACAGACAATAATATAAACATACTATCATATCACACAAATTTTGATAAAGCAAAATGCGGCACTGCATATGCACTCGCAAAAATTCTCGACCTTTTTAATGTAAAAAATTTATCAGACGCTGAATTTTCTCTTGGCAGAATTGGAGAAATTGCTCCTTGCAGTTTAGAAGATTTCTTAAATAAAGTAAAAATTAAACTTAATATTCCTAACCTAAAATATATTGGCGACGAAGAAAAAATAATCAGTAAAGTTGCTGTTATACCTGGCAGTGGAAGTGATTTTTATAAAGAAGCAATAGAATGTGGCGCTGATGCTGTTGTTACCAGTGAGGTTAAGCACCACATAGCCATTGAATGTATGGAATGTGGGATAGCAATTATTGATGCAGGACATTTTGAAACTGAAAATATTGCACTTTATGAGATTGAATCACTACTCTCTTGCGAAGTGGAAACTGTTATATCAAAAAAATATACAAAACTTTTTAAATATATATAGAGGATAAAAATGATAAAGGAATTTACCCGCATAAAAAAAGAAATACTTTCTAAAAAGTATAAACATTTAAACCCTGTTCAACGAGATGTTGCATTTAAGGTTGACGGGCCGATACTTATACTTGCAGGTGCAGGAAGTGGTAAAACAACTACCATAACCAACCGTATAAGTTATATGATAAAATACGGTAACAGTTTTAATACAGAGTATCTTCCTAAAAACTTAACCGAAGAATTACTTGAAAGGTTAAGAAATAAAAATTTAGATTTTTATACAGATAATCTTCTTTCTTATAACCCTGTTGACCCTTATAACATCTTAGCCATAACTTTTACCAACAAAGCGGCACAGGAAATGAGAGATAGAATTAAAAATCTTGTTGGGGATATTGCAGATAAAATGTGGATATGCACTTTTCACTCTGCATGTGTTAAAATTTTAAGGCAGGATATAGATAAATTAGGCTATGATAAATCTTTTGCCATATATGATGCAATGGACTCAAAAACCCTTATTAAAGACTGTATGGACGAACTTCATATAGATGAAAAGGTTATTTCTCATAAAGTGTTTATGTCCTATATTTCTTCTTTTAAAGATAAATATATTTCGCCTGATGAAGTATCAGATTATCAGGGAAAAGATAATATCTCAAATGAAGTTCAAAGAGTGTATAAACTTTATCAGGCAAAACTTAAAAAGTTTAACGCCCTTGATTTTGATGATTTGATTTTTCAGACAGTGCGACTTTTTAAAACTCAAAAAGAAGTATTATCAAAATGGCAGAATCGTTTTAAATATATTGTGGTGGACGAATATCAGGACACATCTAAAATTCAGTATATGCTTATTTCTCTTTTGGGTAAGGTAAGCAAGAATGTGTGCGTGGTAGGGGATGATGACCAGAGTATTTATAAATTCAGAGGGGCGGATATTTCCAATATACTATCCTTTGAAAAGCAGTTTGATAATGCAGAAGTTATAAAGTTAGAGCAGAATTATCGTTCTACAAAAAATATATTAAACAGTGCAAATTCTGTAATTGCCAATAATATTAAAAGAAAAAACAAGAAATTGTGGACCGATAATCAGGAAGGCGAAAAAATCAATCTTTTAAATCCTTATGACGAGAAAGATGAAGCGGCAAAAATTGGGGATGTTATTGAAAACTATGTAAAAAAAGGCAATAGATACAGTGATGTTGCCATTTTATATAGAATGAATGCACAGTCCCGTGCTATTGAAGAATATTTCTTAAGAAATGCCATTCCTCACAGAGTTGTCGGTGGCTTAAGATTCTTTGATAGAAAAGAAATCAAAGATATTATTGCATATATGCGAATAGGTTTTAACTCTAAAGACGATATAAGTTTTAAAAGAGTTATAAACGAGCCAAAAAGGGGTATCGGTAAAACTGCAATAGAAAGAATATCTGATATTGCGTTAAACGAAGGAATATCACTTTTTGAAGTGTGCGAAAAAATAGAAACTTACGATGAACTTTCAAGATATCATAAAACATTAAGAGACTTTGTAAAACTGATTTATGACTTTAGGGTAGAACTTTCTGATATCGAGGCTTATCTTAATATTGTTATAAACGGTTCAGGGTATCTTGATATGTTGGAAAAAGAAGGTACGATTGAAGCAAGAACAAGGGTTGAAAACATAAGCGAACTTAAATCTATGGTAAAAGAGTTTAAAGAAAATGAAGAAGAACCATCGGTGTCTTCTTTCTTAGAAAATATGGCACTTTTATCTGATATAGATAATTATGACTCGCAAGAAGATGCAGTAGTGCTTATGAGTATGCACGCAGCAAAAGGCTTGGAATTTAATCTGGTGTTTATAGCAGGGGTAGAAGAGGGTATATTCCCGTCTTCGCGTTCTTTTGGCTCAACGGATGAGTTAGAAGAAGAAAGGCGCCTTATGTATGTTGCCATTACCCGTGCAAAAAAAGAACTTTATATTACAGTAACAGGAAGAAGAACTCTTTTTGGTAACACTATGTTTTCAAGACCTTCAAGGTTTGTAGGAGAAATACCTAAAGAACTTCTTAATGTTGAAACTAAAAGGATGGCGGAAAATAATTATCAGTCTTCCAATGTTTCGCCATTTACAAGAAGTGTTGCAAGTTATGATGTAAATTCTTATGTAAAACCTGTAGAAATTGATTATAAAAAAGGAGACAGAGTTATTCATAAGAAGTTTGGCGAAGGAACAATTAAAGAAATGCTTAAATTGGGGGCAGATTATAAAGTTACCATTCTTTTTGATTCGGGCGAAGAGAAAAATCTTATGGCAACATTTGCAAAATTAGAAAAAATACAGGAGAATTAAAATGACTGATGAACTAATTAAAAGAATAAATTTTCTTTCTAAAAAATCTAAAACTGAGGGTCTTACAGATTTAGAAAAGGAAGAACAGGATAAATTAAGAAAAGAATATATAAGACAGTTTCGTCAAGGAATGCTTAACACTCTTGATAATGTTTATGTTTTAGATAAAGACGGAAATAAAAAGAAAATAGAAAAGAAGAAAAATTAAAAATATTCTGATTTAATAACGAGGTAAAGTTATGCAGGATTTATTAAAAACAATAGAAGCAAGATATTCTACTTTCAGTAAAGGGCATAAAAAAATCGCCGATTATATTTTAAATAACAGTGATAAAGTTGCATATATGACAGCGGCAAAATTAGGCGAAACAGTCGGCGTAAGTGATTCTACCGTTGTGCGTTTCGCAACCGAAATAGGTTTTGAGGGTTATCCTGAATTTTTAAAAAGATTAAAAGAAGTTATTTCAGGAAAATTAACTTCAATTCAGAGAATAGAGATAACATCTTCTTCCTTTAATAAAGAGGGGATACTCGAGAGCGTTATAAACTCTGATATAGATAAACTGAAAAAAACACTTGCAAATATTGATAAAAGCACTTTCGATAATGCCATTAAAGCAATTCTTAATGCTAAAACAATTTATATAGTAGGTGTAAGAAGTTCTGCTTCTTTGGCAGGGTTTTTAGGCTTTTATTTTAATCTTATGTTTGATAATGTTAAACTTATACATACAAACAGTGTAAGTGAAATGTTTGAACAGATTATAAATATTTCTGAAGACGATGTTATAATTGGAATAAGTTTTCCAAGGTATTCAAGAAGAACTTTAAATGCGCTTCAATATGCAAATAAATGCGGAAGTAAAATTATCGCACTTACAGACAGCCATATGTCTCCTTTAACTCAGGTTGCAGATTATTCATTGATTGCAAGAAGTGATATGGCATCTTTTGCAGATTCATTAGTTGCTCCGCTTAGTCTTATCAATGCAATTATTGTGGCTATTGCTATGAGTAAACCTGAAGAAATAGCAGATACATTTAAGAAACTTGAAAATATATGGGATGAATACGAGGTTTATGACAAATGACGACAGATGTAGTTGTTATCGGTGGCGGGCCTGCAGGTCTTATGGCAGCAGGAACAGCGTTAAAGTCCGGGAAAAAAGTTATTATAGTAGAAAAAAATAATATCTTAGGTAAAAAATTGCTTATAACAGGCAAAGGCAGATGTAATGTAACCAACGGTGCAGATATTAGAGAATTTTTTGATTTTATTGTAAGAAACCCGCGTTTTCTATACAGCGCATTTTATAATTTTACCAATCTTGATGTTATGAATTTCTTTGAAGGGTATAATGTTCCTTTGAAGGAAGAAAGGGGAAAAAGAATATTCCCTGTGTCTGACCGTTCAAATGATATTTTATCAGCCTTAAAGCAATATACCAAAGGGGCAGAAAAAATATTTGTAAAAGCAGAAAAGATTATAGTAGAAGATAATAAAGTAACAAAAGTTAAACTTTCAGATAACAGAATTATTAACTGTAATAGCGTTGTTGTTGCAACAGGCGGAATGTCATATCCTTTAACAGGAAGTACAGGGGACGGTTATAATTTTGTTAAACCGTTAGGCCATACAATAACCGAATTAAAACCTGCATTGGTTCCTGTTGTTTTAAAAAGCAGATATCCTAAAATGTTGGAAGGTCTTTCTTTAAAAAATATATCAGTTAATCTTACTGACGAAAACGGAAAAGTTGTCTATTCAGATTTTGGAGAAATGGTATTTACATCAAACGGTGTAAGCGGCCCTGTTATTTTGTCTATGTCATCCTTTGTTGAAGACTCAAAAGATTATACATTATCTATTGACCTAAAACCTGCGCTTGACTATGAAAAATTAGAAAAAAGAATACTTGCTGATTTTTCAAAATACAACAATAAAAATTTCTCCAACGGATTATTTGAACTGCTTCCTAAAAAAATAATTCCGGTAATAATAGAATTATCAGGAATAAATCCTGATACAAAAATCAATCAAATAACAAAAGAGGAAAGAAAAAATCTTTTAAATCTTTTAAAGAACCTGACATTTAAAGTAAAATGCAAAGGAAGTATAGATGAAGCCATTATTACTGATGGTGGGGTAAATGTTAAAGAAATCAACCCTAAAACAATGGAATCAAAATTAGTTCAAGGCTTGTTCTTTGCAGGAGAAATAATTGATGTTCATGGGTATACCGGAGGGTTTAATCTTCAGATAGCGTTTTCAACAGGTTATACTGCAGGAATGAATTGTTAAAGAGGTGTGTTATGAAAACTTATAAAATTGCAATAGACGGACCGGCAGGTGTGGGTAAAAGTTCAACTGCTAAAACAGTTGCAAAAAAACTTTCATTTATATATGTAGATACAGGTGCTATGTACCGCTGTGTTGGTCTTTACTGTATAAAAAATAATCTTAAACCCGAAGAAGTTGTTTCTTTGCGTGATAAGATAAACATTGAGTTAAAATATGAAGATAACAATCAGATTGTTTTCCTTAATAATGAAGATGTATCAAAACAAATAAGAACACCAGAGGTTTCTATTTACGCTTCAAAAGTTGCAGTTATAAAGGAAGTAAGGGATAAACTGGTTTTAATGCAAAAGAAAATGGGAGAGACCACAAGCGTTGTAATGGACGGAAGAGATATAGGAAACCGAGTTTTTCCTGATGCAGATGTTAAAATATTTTTAACTGCATCTTGTGAAGAAAGAGCAAAAAGAAGATATTTAGAACTTGATAAAAAAGTTCCGTATGAAGAAATTTTAGAGGATATAAAGTTCAGGGATAAAAATGATTCAACAAGAGAAATCGACCCTCTTTGTCCTGCTCATGATGCAGTTATAATTGACAACAGTGATTTAACCATGGACGAAACTGTTGAACTTATTTATAATATATGTTTAAAGAAAGTACATAATTAAAAGGAGAATAGGGTTGTGAGTTGGTATAAATTTGTAAGGGGAATACTTACGATATTTGTTAAAGTTTGCTTTCGTGTAAAATATGTAGGCGAGGAAAATATTCCAGATGAAACAGGATATATATTCTGTGCAAATCATATAGGAATGACCGATGCATTCTTTCTTGCATGTAACAGAAAAACAGAATTCCACTTTATTGCTAAAGAAGAAGTAATTAATATTCCAATTATTGGGTGGATACTAAAAAGAGCAAACGTTATTCCTATTAAAAGAGGCTCAGGGGATATCGGTGCAATGAAAAAGGGAATTGAAGTTCTTAATAACAAAAAGTCATTAATTATTTTTCCTGAGGGTACACGCTCAAAAACAGGAGAAATGGGAGAGGCAAAAAATGGTATGGCTCTTCTTATTAAAAAGACAGGCTGCGGAGTTGTACCTTGTGCATTAGTCGGAAAACCTCATTTCTTTAAAACAAATAAATTAGTATACGGAAAGCCTATTGAACCAGGTTTTTTTGAAGGGGAAAAAGACCTTCAGGTTATAACAGATTATATAGTAAAAGAAATTAAAAATTTAATAGAAAAAAATAAATAAAAAATATTTAAAAAAGTGTTGACAAAATGATATATGGTTGTTATAATGTTAAAAGTTGTGTGAACAATTTATGAGAAAAACCAAAAATTTTGTTGACATTTTCTTATTTATTGTGATACAATAAAACTCCACCGTCAAAAGTGGAACGGTCTTTGAAAATTAAACAATATGATGGTCCTTGAAATTTTTTAAATGAGTTTAAAAATGAACCAAGGTAATAAAGGAAAAGCAAGCAAAGAAAAAGCTAGCAAACTAAGTCAGAATTAATTTGAACGATTAATAAATTTTT
>JAFZHY010000005.1 GCA_017554615.1 Clostridia bacterium | reverse complement strand
CCACCTGACGAATGACCCAACACGGCAACAGAATCACAAATCACATTTTCAATAAAGTCCATGATGTCGTTGCCGATACTGACCAGATTGTATTTTTCTGGATTGCGGGAACTCTTTCCGTGTCCGTAATAATCTACCATGTACACATGGTAGTACTTTGCAAGTTTTGTAACAACATTATCGAAGCTACAAGAGTTTGTCCCCTGGGCATGAAGCAGTAATAATTTGTTTTTTGCGGTTCCAACCTCATAGTAGTTCAAAATACTTCTATCATCAATTCTATACTGTGCATTATGAATCTTCATGTTGTATACTCACCTCGCCAAATTCAGGTTTATCGTTCGGTTCACTTTATCATATTTTCCTGTTCGCATCAATGCCTGGTGAAATTGCCGGAGCTGGAACCCGTCAGTCCATAAGTAAAAAGGGAAATTTAAAGTATGTTTATAGGAGTTACTTTTCTTTCTTTCCATTTACCTTTTGTAAAATCAGGAACTTCAACTGCTTTTCCTGTTTTTATTGATTCTTCGCTAAGAGGAGTTATTGCCATCCATGATGCTGCATCATATACATCAATAGGAGATGGAATATCATTTTCAAGGCAGTGGAAGAACACATCAAATTCGTAAGCGTCCATTCCACCGTGTCCGTTTTTGGTTTCTTCTTCGGTAATGTTTTTCCAGAAAGGAGGAAGATGCTCGTCATAATATTTTTCAACATTATTTGTATAGTTTTTAACAAATTCGTCTGTTTCCCAGAATTCCTGCTCTCCGTCTGTGTATATAGAATTTAAAACTTCCTCATACATAGCCTTAGTTCCCCTCACGGTAAACTCTCTGCTGTAATATCTTGGAAGTGTTGTATCAAGTTTTAGAGAAATTGTTTCTCCGTTTTCACAAGTGATAATTGTATTAACAATATCCCCCTGTTTAAATTCTACACCGATTAAATCTTTGTTTTCTATTTCTTCAAGTCTTTCATTTATATAGTGTTTAATACCTACGCTTTTTGAAGAAACGGATATTAATTTATTCATCTTATTACCCGCATTGATATTAAGAATTTTAGCAATAGGGCCTAACTCGTGTGTAGGATAGTTTTCACAGTTTCTTTCTATATAGTTTTTAAGACGGTAGTGTCTTCTTTCTTTTCCTTTAACTACTTCTTCTCTTAAATCGTGTCCGTATGCTCCGTGGCAGTGAACAACTTCTCCGAATATTCCTGCTTTTGCCATATTATATGCAAGTAATTCTTTTTTACCGAAACAGCAGTTTTCAAGCATCATAAAAGGAACTTTCGTGTTTTCCCATGCTTCAACAAGGTCAAAACATTCTTTTAAATTATATGCTCCGCCTACTTCTATTGCAACTGCTTTATTCTGATTCATTGCATATATTGCTGCTTCTATATGATTTTCCCATGCACTGCATATTATAACAGTATTAACATCATCTCTTGTTATTGCCTCTTTATAATCTGTGTAACAGTCAGGTCTTTTTCTTCCCTTTTCTTCTACTAAATTGGCAGCGTCTATCGCTCTGTCTTCATATGCATCACACACTGCTACAATATTAGCCTTATATTCTCTGTTTAAAATAAGTTTAAGGTTAAATGTTCCCCTTTTACCAACACCTATGTACGCAATATTTATGTCTTTCATATTTAAAACCTCCATTGTGTTTTTTCCTATAAAATATCACACGTTTCCCATTTTTAAAATGTTATTTCTTAACATTTTACTGTGTTTTTTTACACTTTCGATTGACTTGGCAGTATTTTTTTAATACAATTATAAAAGGAGGCGGTATTATGGAATTTACTCAAAGAAAGATGGAGGATATTCTTTTCCACGAAAAAGACGGGGAAGAATTGTTTATAAAAGGGATAGGTTTTCATAATTTTAATTATATAAGGCCCATTTACACTTTCAGAGTCCAGAGTTTCCATACTCTTCACATTGTGCTTGAGGGAAGCGGCACTCTCAAAGTGGAAGACAAAGTATACAGCGTAAAAAAAGGAGATATGTTCTACATTCCTCCTGATACTAATTTATGTTATTATCCTGACGATAAGTTCTTATGGAAGTATGTCTGGATAAAATTTGAGGGAGAAATGGCACACTCTTACGGAGAAAAATTCGGCTTTAAAAACACTAATTTAAAACCTTGCAAAGATTTTATAAATGTATATCATATGTTTAAAAGAATTTTTGATGCAAAAGATAACAATATTCCGATAGGGTATTATGATGTGGTTTCTCTTTTTTATAAATTGCTTGATATAAACACTACTTATAATAAAACCACTTCCCCTACTCTTTGCGAATCTGTTATGACATATATTGACTGTCATCTTACCGACTCTTATTTATCCTTAGAAAAAATATGCGAGTATTTTAATATAAGCCATTCCTATCTTTGCAAGATATTTAAAAATGAAAAAAATATAACTGCCAAAAACTATATTGTAACATCAAGAATAAACCTTGCAACCAAACTTCTTATATCTTCCGACTTAAGAATAAACGAAATTGCCTATTCCGTCGGCTTTTCAGACGAAATACATTTTATGAAAACTTTTAAAAAGATAATGGGAGTTACACCGTCGGAATATAAGAAGGGAAACATAGGGTAGGTAATAGGGAAAAGTGAATAGTGAAAAATAAATAATACAAAAATAAAAACCCTGCCTTACGACAGGGTTTTTATTTTTGGTGCCGGTGGCCGGACTCGAACCGGCACGGTGTCGCCACCGGTGGATTTTGAGTCCACTACGTCTGCCAATTCCATCACACCGGCATTACCAAGCCATTATACCACTAATTAAATATTAAGTCAATAATTAAACCTTAATAAAATACATTAAAACTAGCAGAAGCATACATATTAAAATAATGATGCTGCATGTAAAAATATTAAGCATAAAAAGTTTATCCCATACTGATTTCTTTTTTCTTGCCATAATTCTTCTCCACTTTCTTGTATTTGGTTAGTGCAGTAGTACTTGAACACAATATGCCTTAAACTTGTTAAATTGTAATCTTTTTAATTTGTCGTCCTCGTAAGGCGTCAGCCTGACTTCGTCCTTCGCATCAAAAATCTTGAAAATTTTCCTGCGTTTAAGGTCGAAGAGTTTTAAAACGAGAAATTTTGTTTCAGATAAAGAAATATCAAAGATAATACTTTTGTATATCTGAAGAAATTTCTGCAATATGAAACATAATTTATATTTTAAAACCATATGGTGTTCGAGTACTACTGCACTATTCTATCTTAATACCTTTTTCTTCATTTTTCTTATTAACATACTGTCCGTACATACTGTATATGACTGCCATTGTAGGAACGCCGAGAAGTATGCCTAAAATTCCAAACAGTCCTCCTCCCACTGTTACAGCAAGAAGAACCCAGAAACCGCTAAGGCCGACTGCACTTCCAACTACACGAGGATAGATAACATTACCTTCAACCTGCTGAAGAACGATAACAAAAAGCACAAACCAGATAGCCATAACAGGACTTTCTAAAAGTATTAAAAGAGCACTTGGCACAGTTCCTATAAACGGGCCGATAACAGGCACTATACTTGAAAGGCCGATGATAACACTGATAAGTGGAGCATAAGGCATTTTAAGAATATTCATTCCCACATAGCATAAAACTCCTAAAATAACCGCTTCGGTAAGTTGACCGCCTACAAAAGACCTTAATACTTTGTTTGATTTTCTCATAACGGTTCTTACTTTTTCTGCTTTTTCTTCCTCTAAATGAGCATATAAAACTTTCTTTGCAATTTTTATAAGTTTTTCTTTGGATATAAGTATATACACAGAAAATACGCAACCGATAAATATATCAATAATACTTGTTGTAATCGCTTTAGTTATATCAACAACTTTTGGAATAAAAGAATTTAAAAACTGGCTTGTATTACTTATAATAAGACCGAAGTTTTCCATCATTTTATTGATAATCTCTGCTGAAAGTTCATATTGGTAGGTAAAGTTATATAAATAGTCGCTAATAGAATTTATATATGCAGGAACATTGTTTGTAAAAGTACGGATACTTTCCACAATTTTTGGAGAAATAAAATTAACTATTATCCATATTATTCCGATAAATGTTGCATATGCAAAGATAACACATACAGGTCTTCTTAATTTCTTAAAAACTCCCTCTTTATCCTTTAAGATTTTGTTATAAATTTTCTTTTCATAAAATCTTAAGAACAAGTTAACTATAAACGCTATTGCTATTCCTATAAAAAGAGGGGTTAAAATTTTCAAAAGGCTTTTTATATAACCTAAAAATGTTGCAAAATGGTGCACAACAAAATAAAAGAGTATAGCATAGGTAATTAAAATCAATGGCTTTTTAATGCTATAATGTTTATTGCCTTCATTTTTCATACTTTTCCCTCCTGAACATTTCATACATCACAACAGAACATGCTACTGATGCATTAAGAGATTCTATTCCTTCTTCCATAGGAATTAAAATGCATTTATCACATTCTTTTTGTATTTCTTCATCAATTCCTGCTCCTTCGTTTCCAATAACGAATGCCACAGGATAATTAAATTCTTCCGAATATAAATTTTTAGACTTTTCATTAAGAATTGTTCCAACTGTGTGAAAACCCTTTTCTTTAAGTTTTATTATATCTTCTTTAAGATTTTTTGATTGATATAAATTTATGTTAAACACTGCACTCATAGAACTTCTTACAGTTTTAGGGTTATAAACATCAACCGTTTCATTATCAAGTATTATGTTTTTAAACCCTGTCGCTTTCGCTGTTCTTAAAATTGTGCCAAGATTTCCGGGGTCCTGCAGACGGTTTAAAACTATTGTATTCTCAAAAGTTATCTGGGATATATCCTTAAAAGATGTTTTAAAAACACCTATTATACCTTGAGGAGTAACAGTTTCACAAAGTTTTTTAAATATTTCTTCGCTTACAACATATGTCTTAACATCAAAATCTTTATTATAAAAATTTTCTGATACGATAAGATACTCAGGCTTTTGAAACTTCATCGAGTCTAAAACAAGCCTTTCTCCTTCTGCTATAAAAAGGCCTTCTTTTACACGGAATTTTTTAATTTTAAGCGAATTTGTAAGTTTAATTATTTTATTATTAACACTTTCTATTCTTTCCATTTTAAAGCCCTATATCCCTATTTATTCAACTTTATAGTATCACGTTTTTTGTTTTTTAGCAATAGATTTAGATAAAATAATGTTACGCTGTAAAAAACTTAAAATTATAGGTAGATTTTCCCTAAACTAATCAGGGCTATATTGGTATATGCCCGATTAGGTTGGGGAAAAAGAGAACTCAAGACAAAAGTCCTGAGTTCTCGTTCTAACATAATTTTAAGTTTTTTAGATTTCTATTGCTTCCCATAGTCCGTTGTTTACCTAAAGAACCTGTACAAAATGTCAAGCCGTTATATTCATGGTCGTATAATTTTAAGAAACGGTCTAAGTTCTTTTCACATGTGATGATACGAGGTAATCCCGGAGGGTCATCATAACCGTATCATCCAAACGACATTTTCAATATAGTCTACACCTTTTCTTTTATTCTTTTCTTTTTATGTATTGCTTAGGCGGAACGCCTACAATATTTTTAAAAGTTCTTATAAAGTGAGAATAGTCATTAAACCCACACTTTTCACATGTATCTTTAACATCAAAACCATCATTTAAAAATTTCTTTGCTTCGGCAATTCTTCTTAAGGTTATATAATTAACAACCGTTGTGCCTGTATGCTTTTTAAATATTCTGCAAAGATGGTTTTTTGATATAAAATGTTTTTTCGAAAGTTCATCCAGATTTATGTTTGAAAAAAGATTATCATTTATATAAGCGACTACCGACTGAACTACTGCATTGCTTGTATAAGAAATAATACTTTCATTTTCATCAGAGCATGAAAGATGTCTGTTAATTAAAACCATTGCTTTTACAGCATTTATATTCATCATAATATCGTCGCCAAGTTCACTGCTCTTTTTAAAGGAATTAAAAATTCCGATAAGTTCCATCGCTTGTTCATCTGTTAAACTTACCTGTCTTTTAAACTTTACTCTGTCATAAAAACAGGCAGAAAGGTCAGTTTGCGATGTTGAGTTTAAAAGAAGAAATCTCGGATGAAGTTTAAAAACATATCTTTCGCAAAAAGCACCCGGTTTTTCTAAAAGTTTATGAATTTCAAACTGGTTGACAACAAGCATATCATTACGGTTAGCGCTGAACATTGAATCGCCAATTAAAAACTCCTGACTGTTACTTAAGCATAAAAACACTTCGCAACAATCGTGGATATGCATATTTTTAACCTGTTCTTCCTTGTTCGAATAGAAAACAGCAAAAGTTTTTGAATTGACGCACTCATCTGTACCGTCCTGCGTAAATTTATCAAAATACTTTGGCATTTTCATCATCTCCCATCGGATTTAATCTAACCTTTTTATACTATGATATATTTATATATAGTAATTTTAACACACAACTTACAATATTTCAACATAATTTTGCGTAATCAATATATGCAATATTTATGGGTAGAAATAGCAAGACTTTGCAAAAGTTATATTGTATAATGAAAGAAAAAATATGTAAAAAAATAAGGATAAGGTGATTTAAAATGAAAAAAGTTGTTACTTTTGGTGAAATCATGTTAAGACTTAAAAGCCCTGGCATGGAAAGATTTTTCCAGTCTCCTTCATTAGAGGCTACATTTGGCGGCGGCGAAGCTAACGTATGCGTATCTTTGGCTAACTACGGAATGGAAACTGCATTTGTTACTGCACTGCCTAAAAATGACGTTGCTAATGCTTGTATCAGAGAATTAAGAGGTTTTGGTGTTGACGTTTCCAATATTTCCTATAACGACGGAAGAGTTGGTATCTACTTCTTAGAATCAGGTGCTAACCAGAGACCTTCAAAAGTTATTTACGACAGAGCATATTCTTCTATCGCTATTGCAAAAGAAGATGAAATCGATTTTGTAAAAGCTTTCTCAGGTGCTACATGGTTCCACATTACAGGTATTACTCCTGCTATTTCTGAATCTGCAGCAGTATTATCTCTAAAAGCAGTTAAAACTGCAAAAGAATTAGGTCTTACAGTTTCTTGCGACTTAAACTACCGTAAAAACTTATGGAAATACGGCAAAGAAGCAAAAGAAGTTATGACAGAACTTACAAAATATGTTGACGTTATTATTGCTAACGAAGAAGATTGCCAGAAATCTTTAGGAATAGAAAATAATTCTCACGTTGAAGGCGGAGTGTTAGACACTAAAAAATATGAAGAATTAGCAAAAGAAGTTTTAAGACAGTTCCCTAACTCTTCAAAAATCGCTATCACATTAAGAGAATCTAAATCTGCTACACATAACGACTGGTCTGCATGTATCTACAACGGTAAAGAATTCTATGTATCTAAAAAATACGAAATCAAAAACATCATTGACCGTGTAGGCGGCGGCGACAGTTTTGCTGCAGGTCTTATCTATGGTTTAAACAACTATGAAAAAGATTCTGATGCTTTAGAATTTGCTGTTGCAGCAAGTTGTTTAAAACATTCTATCTTAGGAGACTATAACAGAGTTTCACTTTCTGAAGTTACTGCACTTATGGGTGGAGACGGTTCAGGTAGAGTTCAGAGATAATTTATCTTTAAAGTTTAAAAAAAGAGATTTCAAAACGGAGACACTTTAAAAAGTTGTCTCCGTTTTTTATAAAAAATTGGCACTTTCTATATTTGAAAGTGTCAAAGGGTATTAACAGTTTTAAAAAAATCATTGTTTTCAGGCGTATATAAGTTATATTGCAAACTATCGTTTGCAGTGATATTTTTACATTATAGTAAAAGTGATATAAAAACCTTTAGTTTTTGTGATATTATATTCGCCTTAAACTGTCCTAAGGACAATATCACGAGGCGTAGCATCATATCACTGCAAAGCAATATCACTCGCCGAAAGTCGAATATAACTGAGGCACACTTCCTTACGGAGTGTGCCTCTTCTGACATCTCTTTTTATTTTTAAAATTTATTTCCATTCAATAAAGTTATAACTGTCCATTATCTGAAAAAACTTTATAAGCCTTTCATATAACGGATGTGATGCTTCACCGAATTTTTCGTCAACTAATTTGCCTATTTCAAAGATACTTCTTTTTCCGTCGGCACAAGTAACCGCAAAACTTCCCTGGCTGTCAAGATGAACATAACTTATTTTTGGTTTTTTAAAGAGTTTCTGCATAAGTCTATTCATAAACCCTTTGTTTTCTATCTGAAGAGTAACAACACCTTCATCACTCACTGTGAATGCAAGTGATGAATGAAGTGTTGGAATTTTATCAAGAAAATTATTATTCATTTATATTTTCTCTTTTCTTTAATAATGAGAATTTAACAAGGCTTAAGATTATAAGAGCAAAGGTTACAAGTGCAAGAATGGTTAAAACATAATCAGGAAGATTTATAAAACCTGAAATATTTATTAAACCGTCTATTCCTGCAACTGCAAATAGCGCAAGAAGAATTCCCACTATACCTTCTCCTGCTATCATACCTGAGCAGAATAAAATACCGTCGTTAACAATATCTTTTTTAACCTTTTCATCCTTTTTCATCTTATCGAAGAAAAGACGAACAAGACCACCCACCATAATACAAGCGTTAAGGTGAACAGGAAGATAGATACCTATTGCAAAAGGAAGGACAGGAATACCTAAAATTTCAATAACAACTGCAATAAGTACACCGATAAGCACAAGTGTCCAAGGAAGGTCTGCATTCATTACTCCCTCAATAATCATTTTCATCAGTGTTGCCTGAGGCGCTGCAAGTTCTTCAGAGCCAAAGCCCCACGCACTGTCAAGAAGATATAATGTTCCTCCTATTGCAAGTGCTGACGCGATAACACCGATAACTTCGCCTATCTGCTGTTTTTTAGGTGTTGAGCCAAGCAGATAACCTGTTTTTAAGTCCTGGGATGTATCCCCTGAAATTGCTGCTACTATACAAATTATAGAGCCTATTGCAATAGCAGCTTGCATACCGTGAGCGCCAACATCGCCTGAAAGTTTTAAAACAAGTGTAGAAATTAAAAGTGTCGCTATTGTCATACCTGATACAGGGTTGTTACTGCTTCCCACAAGTCCTACCATTCTTGAAGAAACGGTTGCAAAGAAGAAACCAAAAATAACCACCATAACAGCGCCAAGAGGAGAAACAGGAATTGCAGGAACTAACCATACAAGTAAAGTAAGTAAAAGTATTGCAATAAGAACAGTTTTCATACTTAAATCTTGCTGGGTTCTTAATGTTGAGCCTTCAGAAGTGCCTTTCATACCTTTAATAGCACCTGCAAAGGTTGAAACAATAAGCGGCAAAGATTTAATAAGACTTATAATACCACCACACGCAAGAGCACCTGCGCCGATATATCTAATATAAGAACTCCATATTCCACTTGCACCGCTTGTTAAATATATTTCTCCGATAGGAGCAGTGCCGGGATAAAGTATAATATTTTCGCCGAAAACAACGATAAGAGGGATAATAACCATCCAGCTTAAAAGTCCGCCCGAGAACATATAAGAAGAAATACGAGGACCGCAGATATAACCAACGCTCATAACTGCAGGATAAATCTGAGTGCCTATTTCTCCGGCAAAACCTTTTACTCTTAATGCAATTTCTCCCGGAACAACTTTTAATCCATCAATAATAAATTTAAATAATGCTGCAAACCCCATACCTGCAAAAACAGTAGTAGCGTTTGCACCACCTTCTTCCCCTGCTAAAAGCACTTCTGCACACGCTGTGCCTTCAGGATAAGGAAGAACATTATGTTCTTTAACTATAAGTGCATTTCTTAAAGGCACCATAAAAAATACCCCAAGAAGTCCGCCTATTAAAGCGATTAAAGTTATTTCTATTACACCCGGTTTATCCATAACCCCTTCTTTTGCCCATAGAAACAATGCAGGAATAGTAAAAATTGCACCTGCTGCAACTGACTCCCCTGCTGAACCTATTGTCTGAACAATGTTACTTTCAAGTATTGAGTTTTTACGCATAATAACGCGTATAACCCCCATTGCTATAACTGCTGCAGGAATTGATGCAGAAACAGTCATACCAACTCTTAAACCCAGATATGCATTGGCAGCACCAAAAATAACTGCAAGAAGTATACCCATTATAATTGAGGTAAGAGTTATTTCAGCAGTTACCTTCTCTGCAGGAACATACGGTTTAAATTCTTTGTTTTCCATACTTTTTCTCCTTTGTTTTTTATTACTTTATTCTTTACATTTTTTTATATATAAATCATTTTTTAGATTATATCATAATTTTAATATATATTCAATATTTTTTAATTACCTTATTATCTCCAGATATTAAAAAAATCTGCAGCAAACGAATTTATCGTTGCTGCAGATTTAATATTTTTAATATAAATTATTGTGCAGTCTTTTTGTTTGTAACAGACTTTATAACAACTAATGTTAAAATTGTAAGAACTATACCTATTGGTAAAACAATCATCCAGTTATTAACAAAACCTGCAAGAATATATGTAATAAATGAAATACCTGCAACTGTTAAAGAATATGGAAGCTGAGTTGAAACGTGGTTGATATGGTCGCACTGAGCACCTGCTGATGACATAATTGTTGTATCAGAGATAGGTGAACAATGGTC
Source organism: Clostridia bacterium (assembly GCA_017554615.1). Classification (NCBI taxonomy): domain Bacteria; kingdom Bacillati; phylum Bacillota; class Clostridia; species Clostridia bacterium. Next base: position 16,901 of record JAFZHY010000005.1, on the reverse strand, counting down.
GCCACATACAGCACCAGCAAGACATGCAGACATACCGATAATCTGAAGTATGTTACCATCAGGGAAAATAGATAATACTATTGGTATTAAAATACCGAATGTTCCCCAAGATGTACCTGTTGAGAATGCAAGGCCTATTGCAACTAAGAATATTATAGCAGGTAAGAAATTAGCAAAACCTGCTGCGCTTCCTTCCATTAACATTTCAACATACTGTGGCGCGCCAAGTAAGTCTGTAACATTTTTTAAAGATGTTGCAAATGTTAAAATTAAAATAGCAGGAACCATTGCAATAAATCCTTTTGGAATACATTCCATTGCTTCTTTAAATGTAACAGTTTTTCTTAAAACAAAGTAGATTATTGCCAATACTAAAGTTATAATACCACCCATTGGTAAACCAACTGTTGCGTCTGTGTTACCAAATGCATCGATAAAGTTAAGTCCGTCTGTCCACATTCCTCCAACATATAAAAGTGTAAGAATACAGATTACAATAAGAACAGCAACAGGAAGAACAAGGTCTATAACTTTGCCTTTTGAAGAAGGTGCTTCTTCTTTTTCGGCTACATTATTTCCTGTTGTAAATAAATCGCCTTTTTCTATTGCATTGAATTCATGAAGTTTCATTGGACCAAAGTCAAACTTCATTAATGTAATTGCAATAATAAATACGAATGTTAAAAGAGAATAGAAGTTATAAGGAATAGCCTGAATAAATAAAGACAATCCCTGACCTTCAGGAGCATAACTTGAAACTGCTGCTGCCCATGATGAAATAGGAGCAATCATACAAACAGGTGCTGCAGTAGCATCGATTAGATATGAAAGTTTTGCCCTTGAAATTTTATGTCTGTCTGTAACAGGCTGCATAACTGTACCAACTGTTAAACAGTTAAAGTAGTCATCAATAAAAATAAGAATACCTAAAACAAATGTTGCAAGGGATGCCCCTACTCTTGTTTTGATATTTTTTTCTGCCCATGTACCAAATGCAGCGCTTCCACCTGCTTTATTTATAAGTGCAACCAAAACCCCTAAAACTACAAGGAATATAAATATACCAGCACCACCCTGAACTGCAGGGATAATACCGTCATTTAAAATGTGGTTAACAGTTTGTACCCCATTAAGGTTTGCAGCAAGGAACCCACCAAGAAGAATACCTATAAAAAGTGAAGAATATGCTTCTTTGGTTATAAGCGCAAGACCGATAGCGATAATCGGAGGTGTAAGCGCCATTATAGTTCCAAAATAACGGTTTGGAAGTTCACTGTCGCCATTGTTAACTGCTGTAATACCCCAGATTAAAAGAGCAGCAGCAATTATTACTAACAACAAACCAATAATTTTTTTCTTGTTCATTTGTTTTGTCTCCCCTTTAATGTTTTTAATTTATAATTTTCTTTAAATTATCCACTATCTGATTAACCTCCTGGTCTATCACACGGGATAACTCAAATAAAAATTCATAAGTTTCTTCATCCTTTAAAAGAATGTTTGCAATATGCCTAACCCCTCTTACAAAAGATATATTTAACTCACTTATTTCCTTACGGTACAAAGGACACACTGACCTTCCTCTCGGGTCTATAATAATTTTAAGGTCGCCCTCTATTGTTATGTACGGAAAAAGGGGGAAAATTCTACACGAAAGAGGTCTTTCATTTCTTATGCAATAAGGTTTGCAATATAAAATTTTAGCCTTTTTTCCCATATAGGAAAGGTCGCTTTCTTCTATCTTAAAGTTATCTTTAGATAAGAACATTTCCTCCTCATGAGGAAATAAATACATCCCGAGTTCTTCGCCGTCTGTATCAACGCAACAAGCGTTAGAGCAAAGTTTTCCGCAGTCAGTCTTTAAAGGAGTTCTTTTATTTAATTTTTTATATAAATACCCATAATCCATAATATTGCCTTTTTATAAATTGACTAAAACACAATTTTAAAGTTAAAATCCCCGAACGAAAACGCCCAGGGATTATTTTTTATTTAATTATTTTTCTTTTTTAAATGCTAACCAAGCTGGTGCAGCAATAAAGATTGAAGAGTATGTTCCGGCAAGTAAACCGATAATTAAAGCAAGTGAGAAATCTCTGATTGCGTCAACACCTAAGATATATAAAAGAACTATTGTTATAAGTGTTGTTACAGAAGTGTTAATAGAACGAAGTAATGTCTGGTTAACTGATTTATTAACGATTTCTTTATATGTTTCTTTTCTTGCAAATTTAACATTTTCTCTTACACGGTCAAACACAACGATAGTATCATTGATGGAATAACCGATAATGGTTAATACTGCGGCAATAAATGCTGTGTTAAGAGGCATTCTTAAAATCATATAAGCCGATATGATAATTAAAACGTCATGCGCAAGTGCTATAATTGCAGCCATACCTGATAAAAATTCAAATCTGAATGTGATATAAACAAGCATTAGAGCAATCGCTATTACACAGGCAATAACTGCAGTTTGAGTAAGTTCTTTACCAATAGTAGGAGAAACTGTATCAACAGAAAGTCTTTTAGAATCGTCAAGATTATATTTTGTTTTAATTGCATTCCATAATGATTCAATCTCTTCAGTTGATAAATGTTTAGATTTAATAGTAACCTGATTTGGCTGAGTAATAGATTCCTGAATTGCTGAAGGATCTACACCCAAAGTATCTTTAAAAAGACCTGATAATTCGTCTTTTGAAACACTCTGGCCAAAGTCAACAACCATTTCTGTACCACCGGCAAAGTCAATATCAAGTACAAACCCGCCACTTACAATACCCACGATTACAGCAGCAATAATTATTACTGCAGGAAGAATAAAGAAACGCCATTTTTTATCAACTACATTTAGATTAAACATTTGCTTCACCTTCCTTTGCTTTTTTATTGCTTAATCCGTATAAAGCAGGATTTTTCATATTAAGGTCAAATATTGCTTTAAGTAAGAATCTTGTAAGGATAATTGCAGTAAATAAACTTGCAAGAATACCGATTCCTAATGTAAGAGCAAAACCTTTGATTGTGCCTGTACCGAAAATATAAAGTACAACAGCAACAATAATAGTTGTGATATTAGCATCTATAACTGCTGAAAGCGCTCTGTTAAATCCGGCTCTCATAGCAGCACCGGTTGTTTTACCGATTCTTAATTCGTCTTTAATTCTTTCAAATATGATAACATTAGCATCAACTGCCATACCTATTGAAAGGATAATACCTGCTATACCAGGTAAACTTAAGTTGGCTCTTGTTGCAACCATAACAAGTAAAACAATTACTACATAAGCAGCAAGAGAGATACTTGCAACAAAGCCAGGAAGTCTGTACATAATTATCATAAACAGCATAACAAGTAAAATACCGATAACTGCTGCCAAAATACTTGTTTTAAGAGCGTCATCCCCAAGAGCAGGACCTGCGCTTCTTCTTTCAACTGCGTTTAATTTAAACGGTAACTGACCTTCCTTAATTGTTGTAGCAAGGCTTTTTGCAGTTTCAGCAGTAAAGTCGCCCTGAATTATTGCAGTGTCTGCATTGATTGGCTCTTTAACTGTTGGCTGAGAGAAAATTTCTTCGTCAAGCATAATTGCGATGAAATTTTCGCCCTCTGGTTTAGCGCTCATTTTTGTTGTAGCATTAAAGAATGCTTCCTGAGCGTTTGCATTAAGTTTAAGCTCAACATAATGCTCACTTATACCAGATTCTGATGTAGGCCCGTAAACTGCTTTTGCATCTTTAACATCTTTACCTGTCAATACAACATTTCCTTCTGAATCAACAAATTTAAGTTCTGCAGTAGCACCTAAAATTTTAATTGCTTCGTCAGGATTTTCTATTGTAGGAATTTCTATTAAAACTCTTCTGTCGCCCTGTCTTGAAGCAGTAGCCTCTGTGTAGCCCTCTTTGTCAAGACGTTTATACATAATATCTACAACAGTGCTCATCTGCTCATCAGTAGGTGCAACATCAGACTGTGCTTCGTATACTATAACTGAACCCCCTGATAAGTCAAACCCTAGTCTTATACCATGGTCTTTGTCAAACACACTGTAAAATTCATATGGTATGTTTAACGCTGTTAGTGATAGACCGCTTATTGCAATATAACCGAATAAAACGATAAGCAACAGTACTATCACAATTTTTGAAATGCTCTTTGCCATATCTTTTCCTCCTAATGTTTTGAAAATTTATTTCATTACTAAATTATACCTAATTTTTCAAAATAAGTCAATATAATTTATTTCTTTTCAGACACTTCCAGCCTTAATAATGCCTTTTTTAATTTAATTTCTGCCATTTTTGAATTTTTGTCTTCCAAAAGCCTTTTTTCTGCTTTTATCTTTGCTTTATTTGCACGGTCTGTATCTATATCTTCTGAAAACTCAAATGTTGTGGCAACAATTCTTACATTGTTGTTTAGTACACTTATAAAGCCACCTGCACAAGCACCCACTTTTTCTTTATCGTTTTCTTTTATTTTTATTTTACCCACTTCAATAGGCGCTACATAGTTTGCGTGATTTTTTAAGATACATACATCCCCCGATGTTGTTCTTGCGACAACACTTAAAGCATCGCCTTCATATTCTATTCCGTCTAAGGTTACAATTTTTAAATTAAAAGAATTCACAAAAACACCTACCTTTGTGATTTTGCTTTCTCAACTGCTTCGTCTATTGTGCCTACAAATAAAAATGCAGATTCAGGTAAATTATCGTGTTTACCCTCAATGATTTCTTTAAAACCTCTTACAGTTTCTTTAACCGGCACATATTTTCCTATATAGCCTGTAAACTGCTCTGCAACGGTAAAAGGCTGAGATAAAAATCTCTGTATTTTTCTTGCACGGTTAACTGTTAATTTATCTTCTTCAGACAGTTCTTCCATACCCATAATAGCAATAATATCCTGAAGTTCTTTATATCTTTGAAGAATTCTCTGAACTTCTCTTGCCACTTCGTAATGCTCTATCCCTACAATGTCAGGAGATAGAATTCTTGATGTTGATTCAAGAGGGTCAACTGCAGGATAAATACCTAATGACGCAATATTTCTTGATAAAACAGTGGTTGCGTCAAGGTGGGCAAAAGTTGTAGCAGGGGCAGGGTCGGTAAGGTCATCTGCCGGTACATAAACTGCTTGTACCGAAGTTATTGAACCATTTTTGGTAGATGTAATTCTTTCCTGAAGTGCACCCATTTCAGTTGCAAGAGTTGGCTGATATCCAACTGCTGACGGCATTCTTCCTAAAAGTGCTGAAACTTCACTGCCTGCCTGAGTAAATCTGAATATATTATCTATAAAAAGAAGCACATCCTGCCCTTCTTTATCACGGAAGTATTCTGCCATTGTAAGCCCTGAAAGAGCAACTCTCATTCTTGCTCCCGGCGGCTCATTCATCTGACCGTAAACAAGTGCAGTTTTATCTATAACGCCTGATTCTTTCATTTCATAGTATAAGTCGTTACCCTCACGGGTTCTTTCCCCTACACCTGTGAAAACTGAAATTCCACCGTGCTGTTTTGCAACATTATTTATAAGTTCCTGTATAAGTACGGTTTTACCTACTCCCGCACCACCAAAAAGACCGATTTTCCCACCCTTTGCATACGGTGCAATAAGGTCAACAACCTTAATACCTGTTTCAAGAATTTCGGTTGTACTGTTCTGCTCGTCATAACTTGGTGCAGGGCGATGGATATCCCATCTCTCTGTATCTTCTAACTGAGGCTTATTATCAATAGGCTCGCCAAGCAAGTTAAAAACTCTGCCTAATGTCTTCTCGCCGACAGGCACGGTAATTCCTCTGCCCAAATCGTATGCTTTAGCGCCTCTTTTTAGTCCGTCGGTAGAACTCATTGCGATACATCTTACAACATTATCGCCAAGATGCTGTGCAACTTCGCACACTATTTTTTTATCATTATTTATAACTTCAATAGCATTAAGTAAATTCGGAAGGTCCCCGTTTTCAAATTTTATATCCAGTACAGGACCTATAACTTGAATTACTGAACCTATATTTTTTTCTGCCATTTTTAATCTCCTTTACAGATTATTGGTTTGTTTCTGCGCCTGAAACAATTTCTGTTATTTCCTGAGTAATCGCGGCTTGTCTTGCGCGATTAAATTTTAAAGTTAAGTCATCTATCATTTCCATAGCGTTTTTAGAAGCCGATTCCATAGACATTCTTCTTGCCGCATGTTCACTGGCAAGAGATTCGCAAAGCGCAGCATAAACCACTCCGCTTATATACTGTGGAATAATTTTGTCAAAAACACTCTGTGCAGACGGCTCGTAAATTGTAAGTTGCTCTTTTTCTTTTTTATCTTCGCTTTTGCTTACAAGAGGCAGTATTTCTTCACAAACCACTTCCTGATTTAGCATAGAATTAAACTTTGTATATACGATAAAGAGCCTGTCAAAACTTCCTGATTTAAATTCCTTAGCGAGTTTTGAGCCCATTTCGTAACAATGAGGGACTGCCATATCATCTGCCTCAATATGCATATCAAAAAGGGTTGGAGTTTTAAGCCTTTCATAATATTCAGTTGCTTTTTTGCCGATTGGGTACACAACCGAATCATTTTCACCTAAAATCTTGTCAGCCGCTTTAAATACATTTACATTGTATCCTCCGGCAAGGCCTCTGTCTCCACCGATAACTATCACACAGGTTTTTTTATTTTCTTTAACCGAAAGAAAAGGGGATGAAAAGTCTTTTACATTTGCTTTAATGCCATCTAAGGTATCCATTAAAATTTCAAAAAAAGGTCTGGTTGTTTCAACCTTTATTTTGGCGCGTCTTAACTTAGAGGTAGCAACAAGTTCCATCGCCTTTGTTATCTGGCCTGTATTTTCAACACTTTTTATTCTGTTTTTAATATCTTTCGTGGATGTTGATGCCATAAGATATTACTCCTTTATCTTAACCTTTAAATATTTTTTTAAATTCTTCTATTTTTACAGATAATTTATTCATTGTATCTTCGGTTAAGTCTTTTGATACTCTTATTTCGTTTAAGATATCTTCATTGTGATTTTTCATATATTCAAATAAAGAGTTTTGAAATTCTAAAATATCTTTAACTTCTATATCTTCTAAAAATCCGTTAACAACTGCATAAATTATAACAACCTGCAATTCAACATCTATCGGAGAATTTCTGTCCTGCTTTAATACTTCAACAATTCTTTCGCCCTGTGCAAGTCGTTTCTTAGTGTCATCATCAAGGTCTGAGCCAAACTGCGCAAAGCCCTGAAGTTCTCTGTACTGAGAATAACTTAATTTTAAGGACCCTGAAACTTTTTTCATCGCTTTTATCTGGGCGTTACCACCAACACGGGATACAGATATACCAGGGTTAACAGCAGGTCTTATACCACTGTGGAAAAGTTCTGTTTCTAAAAATATCTGCCCGTCTGTTATAGAGATAACATTGGTTGGAATATAACTTGATACATCCCCTGCCTGAGTTTCAATAATAGGAAGCGCTGTAAGTGAGCCTCCTCCGTATTCCGGCGCAAGTCTTGCGGCACGTTCTAAAAGTCTTGAATGAAGATAGAACACATCGCCAGGGTATGCTTCTCTTCCAGGCGGACGCCTTATAAGTAAGGAAAGCGCTCTGTATGCAACTGCGTGTTTTGATAAATCATCATAAACAACAAGGACATCCTTTCCTTTTTCCATAAAATATTCGCCCATAGCACAGCCTGAATATGGGGCAATATATTGTAAAGGTGCAAGTTCAGACGCAGTAGCAGAAACTACTATTGTATAGTCCATAGCACCGTTTTTTTCAAGTGTATCAACAATCTGGGCAACAGTTGAACGCTTCTGACCTATTGCAACATAAATACAGATAACGTCTTTGCCTTTCTGGTTTATAATAGTATCGGTTGCAATAACAGTTTTACCTGTTTGTCTGTCCCCTATTATAAGTTCTCTCTGACCTCTGCCTATCGGTATCATAGAGTCAATGGCTTTGATACCTGTCTGCAAAGGTACGCTTACTGATTTTCTTTCGATAATGCCCGGAGCATTAGATTCTATCGGCCTTACTTTATCAGTTTGTATCTCGCCTTTTCCGTCAATCGCTTTACCTAAGGCATTTACTACTCTTCCGATTAAACATTCGCCGACAGGAACAGACACAACTTCGCCTGTTCTTTTTACTATGTCTCCCTCTTTAATCCCTTCGTCTGAGCCAAGCATAACCACGCTCACAAAGTTCTCTTCAAGGTTAAGAGCCATTCCGTATTCTCCGTTTGAAAATTCTAAAAGTTCGTTAGACATACAGTCGGTTAAACCGTGAACTTTTGAAATTCCGTCGCCTATCTGGATAACATAGCCTGTTTCACTCTGATTTATTTTATTTTCATAATTTTTTATCTGGTCTTTTATGATTTTGCTGATTTCTTCAGGTTTTAACTGCATTTGCATCACCCTTTCTAAAATATGCTGCCTTTAATCAAATCGCTTAAATTGTCAAGTTTTGTTCTAAGACTTGAGTCATACTGCCAATCGGAAAACTCAACCACTGCTCCGCCTAAAATACTTTTATCAACCTGATTATTTATTATGGCTTCTTTTTTAATCTTTTGTTCTATCTTTTCTTTAAGCCTTAAAATCTGGTCTTCTCTTAGAGGAACACAGGTTATAACTTTCACTCTTTCGATATTGTTATTTTTATCGTATAGTTTTTTATACTCTTTTACGCAGTCTGAAAGTTTATAAAAACATTTCTTTTTAGAGAGTATTTTTAAAAAGTTTTTTACATACAGTGAGCAACCAGAAAATGCATCATCTATAAGCGATACCTTTTTTTCCTGCGAAATGGCAGGTGTGTCCATTAAGTTTATATATTCACGGTTTTTATTTATAACAGAGTCTATAATTTCCAACTCATTTAATATATCTAAAGTTTCGCTTTCCTCTTCGGCAAGCAAATAAAGCGCCTTACCGAATTCTTTTGAAAATTCACTCATTATAAGCCACCCATATTATCAATAAACTCTTCGATAAGTCTTTCATGGTCTTTTTCGTTTATATCTTTTTCAATTATTTTTTCTGCAATAGATGTAGCGATTGCCGACACTTCTTCTTTTAATTCGTTAAGGGCTTCCTTTTTACTGTTTTCAATCTGCTTATCTGCCTTTTTTATAATATCCGATGCTTTATTATTTGCATCTTTTATTATTTCTTCTTCGCGAAGCTGGGCAGTTTTTGTGGCAGATTTTATAATATTATCTGCTTCTTTTTTCGCCTGTGCTAATTTTTCGGCATACTCATCCTTCATATTCAGTGCATCTTTTTTTAAATTCTCTGCATCCGAAATGTTTTTTTCTATCTCTTTTTGCCTTGCATCAATAACTTTTTTAACAGGCACAAAAAGAAATTTCTTCATAAGAAGAAAAAGTATAAGCAGGTTGCCCCATGTCATAATCATTGTCCAGACATCTATGGTTACAAAGGATAAAAATTCATCCATGACATATACCTTTCTAAACTTTAGTTTTTATAATAGTCCAACAAGAGGGTTAGCAAATAAAAGAATAATTGCTACAACAAGGCTGTAAATACCTGTTGATTCTGCTACTGCACAACCAAAAAGCATTGTAGATGTAACATCCCCTTTTGCTTCAGGCTGTCTGCCTACTGCTTCACACGCTTTACCTGCGGCAAACCCCTGACCGATACCAGGCCCTATACCTGCAAACATTGCAAGACCTGCACCAATTGCTGATGCTCCTAATACGATTGCTTTTGCTAATAATTCGTTCATAATATTTACTCCTTTATATTTAATCTGATGATGTATTCGAAAGATTTACCATAGTAAGCATACATATAATAAATGCCTGAAGAAAACTTCCGAATAAATCAAAATAAATGGACAAAAGTGCAGGTATACCTAACTGGAAGATAGGTATACTGTTTATAAATGTGTTTGGTATAAAACTTAAGACTGTCTGACTGAGTGTTGCCAAACCTCCATATACCAAAGAGGTTATTACCATACCTGTTGCAATATTCCCGAAATGACGAAATGACATTGAAATAGGGTTTGCTATTTCCCCTATAATATTTATCGGAAGAATAAAAGGCACAGGCTCGGCAAATCCTTTAAGCCACCCTTTAAAGCCATTTGCTTTAATAGAGAATACCCAGACCATAACAGATGTCAGCACTGCCCAGGATAGGGTTGTGCTAAGGTCTGCTGTGTACGGTCTTAACCCGAAAAGACTTGAAAGGCTGCCTGTAATCGACATGGTAAAAAGCGCTCCTATATAAGGTGCAAAGGAAGAAAATTTCTTCCCCATAGTTTCTTCCACAAGATTATAGAGCATACCGACAAGTTTCTCTGCAACAATCTGCTTTTTGCTTTCAGGCCTTATTTTAAGCCCATATCCAAGCCAGATACTTATGACTATAACAACTGCCATAACTATCCAGCAGTTAACAATAGTTTCTGTAACAGGGATTCCTCCGAATATGGGAATTCTAAATATTATTTTCGGCCCATTCATTCTTTGGCATCCTCCTTCTTCTTAAACATATTAGTAAGTGTAATTATAATTCTTGGAAAGAGAAATGGAATTGCAGTTGCAATATAATTAAAATACTTTGGATTTCTTATTGCAACAATGATTGTTACTGCTATTAAAATCATCCTTAACCCGTAGGTACCGGATATATAGGCTTTCGCTTTATTAACATCTTTTTCTACTGCTTTTCCGACACAGTATGCAAGAAAAGAGTAGTTTAGCATACATACCAAATATCCTAAACACAGGCCGAATATAACCTGATAGGAAAAATAACCCAAAACTAAAAACGAAACGGCAGTTATAACGCACATTATGACAAGTCCTATTGCCATTTTCCCTACTTCTTTAAGCAAATTTTTTTCAATCATTATAATAAACTCCGATACTTTCTAAGAATTTAAAACTTATTTTGTAACTTTTAATAAAAATTTTATCATACTTATAAAGCCTGATACAGCACCAATAACTATGGAAATTACTAAAACATAGTTGGGACACCCAAAATGTGTGGTTAATGCTCTGCCTATAATAAGACAGGCAATAATAGGAGAAATAACCGTTAACCCCACCTGAGTAAAACTAACAAGTGCCTTACCTATTTTTTTATTATTACCCATTGAACTTTTCAATAATGGCATCACAAATTCTCATTGACGCAAAACCGTCGCCATACGGGTTAACTGCTTTTGCCATTTTATCATAACTTTCTTTATTATCAAGAAGGTCTTTTGCCATAGAAATTATATTTTCCTCGATAACCCCTGCAATTTTAACAGTACCCGCTTCTACTGCTTCAGGTCTTTCTGTTTCGTTTCTTAAAACTAATACAGGTTTTCCAAGTGATGGTGCTTCTTCCTGAAGTCCGCCTGAATCTGTCATAATCATATATGATTTATTCATAAGATTATGAAGTTCGCAAACGTCAACAGGGTCGATTAAGTGAACATTTTTAACATCTTTTAAATATTTATTTGCTGTTTCTCTTACAAGAGGGTTAAGATGCATAGGATATATAATTTCAACTTCACCTAAATATTCTTTTGCAATTTTACAAAGAGCAGAACAGATGTTTTCAAGAGGTTCGCCTAAATTTTCTCTTCTGTGGGCTGTAACAACAATTACTTTTTTAGAAAAGTCAACTTTGTTTATTGCTTCTGTTTCAAAAACGTAGTCTTCTTTAACTGTTGTTTTAAGCGCATCAATTACAGTGTTACCTGTAATATAAATATCTTCTTCTTTTACTGCTTCTTTTATAAGATTATTTTTATTATTTACAGTAGGAGCAAAATGCATATCTGAAATTGCACCTGTAAGTTTTCTGTTCATTTCCTCTGGGAACGGAGAATATTTATCATATGTTCTAAGCCCTGCTTCAACATGCCCTACGCTAACCTGATTGTAAAATGCGGCAAGTGCACCTGCAAAAGTTGTAGAAGTATCCCCGTGAACAAGAACTATATCAGGCTCTGCCTCTTTTATAACATCGTCTAACCCTTTTATTGCTCTTAGGGTTATATCTGTAAGAGTCTGCCTGTCTTTCATTATATTTAAATCATAATCTGGCTTAATATCAAATATTTCAAGAACCTGGTCAAGCATCTGCCTGTGCTGTGCAGTAACTGCAACAATGCTTTCTAACTCTTCTCTTGATTCTATTTCCTTTACAAGCGGAGCCATTTTAATTGCTTCCGGTCTTGTTCCGAATACTGTCATAACTTTAATTTTCTTCATCGTTACCACTCTCCTCTTTGGTTAACTCTTCCATATAGCGTTTAGCAATATTTTTATTTGTTTTATAAAGGTTAATGCAAACAGCAAGGAATATCATAACAACTATTAACACTAACGCTCTGTTTATCCCCTCTGATATTAAAAGAATTGCTGTGATAGATAAAAGGGCACTGTAAGTAGACATAATAGTAACTGTTTCTTTCTGTGAAAAGCCCATATCTACCAGTCTGTGATGAAGATGTCCCCTGTCTGCACTCATTATTCCCTTTCCTGTACATAGCCTTCTTATTATTGCAAAAGAAGTGTCAAATATAGGTATTGCAAGAACAATTACAGGAACAATATATGTCATAACCGAATAACCTATGAAGAATGTTTCGATTGACAGGGTGGATAAAATATAGCCTAAAAATAATGCTCCCGAGTCCCCCATGAAGATACGCGCAGGATAACTGTTATAAGGAAGAAAACCTGAACACGCCCCTGCAACTGCCATAAACACAACTGCCATATCTGATCTGCCTGTCAGTAAACTTATAAATACCAAAGCAAATGACGATATTCTTGATATACTTGCAGCAAGACCGTCTAACCCGTCTATAAGATTAATAGCATTTGTAACTGCTATTATCCACAAGAAAGTAACTATAATGGAAAACCATTCGATAATAACAGGGTTATCAACAAAAGACAGAAGTTGATTAAGAGCATGAATACGCACGCCTGATGCTATTACAAGAGCTGCAGCAAGTACCTGACCTAAAAGTTTAAGCAATGCTCTTATTGCGTATTTATCGTCTATTATCCCTGTTATAACAATTATCAGTGAACCTGATAAAATTCCTAATAATTTTATATCAATAACAGGTGTAAAACATACAACACTGACTATAAAGCCTATATATATTGCAACGCCGCCCCATCTTGGGATAGGTTTAGAGTGCATTCTTCTTTCGTCCTTGGGAATATCTACTGCATCCGTTTTAAAAGCGAGAACTCTCACTATCGGAACTGTTGCAAAGGCAACAAAATATGCCAGTGCAAAACTGAAAATAATATTATAATCTAACATTTTTATCTCCTGTAAACTTAAAGTATGGTTTATTTACTTATAATTTATCAACAAAACCCATTTTTCTGTATACTTTTCTCATTGTTTTAGACGCAATGTATGATGCTTTTTCTGCACCTTCTTTGTATACAGACTGAAGATAATCTTTATTTTTTAAGTAGTCTTTATATTTTTCTCTTACCGGATTTAACTCGTCAATTACACATTCGGCAACAGCATTTTTAAAATCTCCGTAACCTTTACCGATAAATTCATTTTCTATTTCATCAAATGATTTACCTGTAAACACGCTCATAATACTCATAAGATTTTCAATGCCTTCTTTGCCTTCCCCTCTTCTTACTTCGCTTCCCGAGTCGGTAACTGCTCTTTTAAACTTTCTTAAGATAACATCAGGCTCATCGATAACCGAAACATATGCATTAACATTTTCATCCGATTTTGACATTTTCTTAAGAGGGTCTGATAATGATGTTATTTTAGCCCCTACTTTAGGAATATAAGGTTCAGGAACAGTAAATAAATCGCCGAACTGATGATTGAATCTTTCTGCCAAATTTCTTGTAAGTTCAAGATGCTGTTTCTGGTCAATACCGATTGGCACAAGGTCTGCCTGATAAAGAAGAATATCTGCTGCCATAAGCACAGGATAGGTAAAAAGACCTGCTCCGATATTGGCATCCTGCTTATTTTTTGTTTTATCTTTAAACTGAGTCATTCTTGAAAGTTCGCCCATATATGTTATGGTGTTAAGCGCCCATGAAAGTTCAGCGTGTTGAGGCACATGAGACTGAAAGAACAAAGTGCTTTTTTTCGGGTCTAACCCACAGGCAAGATAAAGTGCTAAAAATTCAATACATCTTTGCCTTAACTTAACAGGGTCTTGTCTAACTGTAATTGTATGAAGGTCTGCCATCATATAAAGGCAGTTATAATCTTCCTGCATTTTAGTCCAGTTCTTTACTGCACCAATATAATTACCGATAGTCATAACCCCTGATGGCTGAATACCGCTTAGTATAGTTTTTTTCGTTTCCATTTTTTCATTCCTTTAATTTACAAAGTTTTTAATAATTCTGCTAATATTTTAATTCCTTTTACAATGCTTTCATCATCCATTGTGGAATAATTAAGCCTGAATGAACTTGTTTTCTCATCCACATCTGTCATAAAATTACAACCTGGAACAAATGCTACTTTTCTTTTTATAGACTCTATAACAAGTTCTTTTGTGTCTACATCTTTATTTACCTTACAATAAATGAAAAGTCCGCCTTCGGGTCTTGTATATGTAACAAATGAAGGGAATTCTTCGTCCATAGTCTTAAGCATAAGAGAACATTTCTTTTTATACACATTTTTACAAAGGTCAAGGTGCTCTTCAAAATCATACTTTTCAAGCCACTCATCTGCAAGAATCTGAGAAAAGATATTTGTATGAACATCGTTTACCTGTTTTAGAACAACCATTTTTTCAATAAGTTTTTTATTTGCACACACAAAACCTATTCTTAACCCAGGGGATAAAACCTTTGAGAATGAGCCACAGTATAAAACTGTGTCCCCGTCTTCGTCAAGCGATTTTATTGTAGGAACATCCTCGCCTGAAAATCTTAATTCTCCGTACGGATTATCTTCTATAATTAAAACATTATGTTTTTTACATATTCTTAAAATTTCTATTCTCTTTTCTAAAGAGGTTGTAACACCCATCGGGTTTTGAAAAGTAGGGATAATGTATAATATTTTAATATTTTTGTTTTCTTCTAATGTTTTTTCAAGTTCTTTTGTATTAAGTCCGTCTTCTTCAAGGGTAATTCCGTATAACTTTGCTTCATATGTTCTAAAGCAGTTAAGCGCACCTATGAAACTTGGGACTTCACACGCAATACCGTCATCAGGGTTTATTACGGCTTTTGTGCCTAAGTCAATACCCTGCTGACCGCCTGTTGTTATTATTACTTTATCTTTGTCTTTTAGTATATTTTGTTTTTTAAGCCTTTGGGATACTTTATTTACAAGTGGTGCATAGCCTTCTGTAACACTGTACTGAAGACATTTTGCAGGACTATCCACAAGAACTCTTGCTGCAATTTCTTTTAATTTATCTGCAGGAAATGTATCAGGCGAAGGGTTGCCCCCTGCAAATGAAATAATTGAAGGGTCCCCCATCAATTTAAACATTTCTCTGATTGCCGAACCTTTTACTCCGTCCATTCTGTTTGCAAAATTTATTTCCATATTTTCTACCTCATTTTTCCAGAACTTATACACCATAAAGTATAACACACAAAACTTTACTTGACAATATTTTTATTATATTTTAATATAAATATAAGTAAATTATAAGGAGAATTACATATGAGGGTTATATTGGATGCATTCGGCGGGGATAACTCGCCGTTGGAAATTATAAAAGGGGCAGCCTGGGCAATTAAAGAATCGGATGTTGAGGTTATACTTTGCGGCGATGAAGATAAAATAAAAGATGTTATGGAAAAAGAAAATATTTCGTCAGAGCGTATAACTATCAAGCATTGTACTGAAGTTATAAATGGGGATGACGACCCTATAAAAGCAGTTAAAACAAAGAAAGATTCTTCCATTATTGTAGGTCTTAATCTTTTAAAAGACGATGAAGGCGATGTATTTATAAGTGCAGGAAACACCGGTGCTGTATTTACTGCTGCAAACCTTATAATAAAGAGAATCAAGGGAATTAAAAGGTCGGCTCTTGCAATATATCTGCCAAGTGAAAATGGACCGAAACTTATGCTTGATGCAGGTGCAAACGTTACTCTCTCTCCTGAATATTTAAATCAGATGGCTATGATGGGATCCTTGTACTTTAAAACCGATATGAAAAAAGATGATGCTAAAGTCGGTCTTATAAATATTGGAATTGAAGAAACAAAAGGAACAGAAACATTAGTTGAAGCATATAAAATTTTAAAGGAAAATAAGGATATTAACTTTAAAGGTAACTGTGAACCAAGATATATTTTAAGCGGAGATTTTGATGTTCTTGTGTGCGACGGTTTTACAGGAAATGTAATGATAAAAACCCTTGAGGGAGTATCAAAAACTATTATGAGCGGTATAAAAAAGGTTATGACAAAAAATATCATCACCAAATTATGCTCACTTTCAATTAAGGGCGGACTAAGCGAATTTAAAAAGCAGTTTGACTATAAAGAGTATGGCGGAACACCTATTATAGGCCTTAAAAAGCCTGTTATAAAGGCTCACGGAAGTTCTGATAAAAAGGCTATTAAAAATGCTATCTTAAATTGTCTCTCCTATGTAGAGTCGGACATTATTTTTGAAATTGAAGAAAAAATCAATAAAGAATAAAAAAATATTGACATAAAAATATTTTTATAATAATATATGTAATGCAGTAGTACTCGAACACCATATGGTTTTAAAATATAAATTATGTTTCATATTGCAGAAATCTCTTCAGATATACAAAAGTATTATCCTTGATATTTCTTTATCTGAAACAAAATTTCTTGTTTTAAAACTCTTCGACCT